>JASHRH010000009.1 GCA_030037475.1 Acidobacteriaceae bacterium | reverse complement strand
ACAGCCGCTCCACCGGCTCGTCGTTCTTCACCAGTCCCAGGTCGCGCATCACCTTCGTCCAGAAACGCGAATAGATCAGGTGCAGGATCGCGTGCTCTACGCCGCCGATGTATTGATCGATGGGGAACCAATACGCAACCGTGTCGGTTGCAAATGGCGCTTTCTCGTTCTTCGCGTCTGTATAGCGGTAGAAGTACCAGGACGAATCGACGAACGTGTCCATGGTGTCTGTCTCGCGCCGCGCCTTCCCGCCGCATTTCGGACACGTCGCGCTCACGAATTCCGGCAGTTTCCCGAGCGGCGATCCGCCCTGCTGCGTGATCTCCACGTTTTCCGGCAGCAGCACCGGCAGCTCGCTCTCCGGAACCGGCACGATGCCACATGCCTCGCAGTAGAGCATCGGGATCGGCGTGCCCCAGTAGCGCTGCCGGCTGATGCCCCAGTCCTTCAGGCGATAGGTCACTGTCGCCTTGCCGAATCCATGCTGCTCGGCATAGGCCGCCATCTTGTGCTGTGCTTCCTCGCAGCCCAGGCTGTTGAACTCGCCGGAATTGATCAGCAGCGAATCCTCCTGGGTGTATGGCAGCAGCGAGTCGCGATCGTCGTTCTCCGCGGCCTCGCCGCCCGTCTTGCGCGGCAGCACCACAATCCGGATTTCCAGCCCGTATTTCTTCGCGAATTCGTAATCCCGCTCGTCGTGCGCCGGCACAGACATAATCGCGCCCGTGCCGTAGTCCAGCAGGATGTAATTCCCCACCCAGACAGGGAGCCGTTCGCTGTTGAACGGGTTAATGGCGTAATACCCAGTGAAGGCCCCGTGCTTCTCAATTGCGCCGACATCGCCGGCTTCGCGCGCCAGCTTCTGCTGCTCTTTGAGCGCCGCGACCGATCGCTCCAGTTCCGGATTGCCAGCCGTCATCTGCCGCACCAGCGGGTGCTCCGGCGCCAGTTGCACGCTGGTCGCGCCGTAGATCGTGTCCACGCGCGTCGTGAAGACAGTGACCTTTCCCACCGTTCGCGCACCCTCGCATGCCGGCAGGATCGTGGTCCCGCCGCGCCGGATTTTCCTTTCCTCAGTCGGCGCATCCTCTGGATTCTCGACAGCGAACGCGATCTCCGCGCCCTCGCTGCGCCCGATCCAGTTCCGCTGCATGGTCCGGACTTTCTCCGGCCATCCCTCCAGCTTCCGGAGATCGTCCAGCAGCTCCTGCGCGTAATTCGTGATGCGCAGGAACCACTGCTCCAGATCGCGCTGCTCCACAATCTGCTCTTCGTGCCGCCAGCAGCAGCCGTTTACCACCTGCTCATTGGCCAGCACGGTCGAGCACTGCGGACACCAGTTCACCTTGCTTTTTTTGCGATAGGTCAGCCCGCGCTCATACATCCGCAGAAAGAACCACTGGTTCCACCGGTAGTAGTCCGGCAGGCAGGTGGTCACTTCGTTGCGCCAGTCGTAGCTCAGCCCAATGCGGTTCATCTGCCGCTTCATGGCGGCAATGTTGCCCAGCGTCCACGCGCGCGGCGGCGTGTTATTTTTCAGCGCCGCGTTCTCCGCGGGCAGCCCAAAGGCGTCCCATCCCATCGGGTGCAGAACGTTATAACCCTGCATCCACATGTAGCGAGCCAGCGCATCCCCAATCGCGTAGTTGCGCACATGCCCCATGTGCAGCTGGCCTGATGGATAGGGCAGCATCTCCAGCACGTAATACTTCGGCTTGCCACAGCCCGCAGGTTCGGCGGCATAAAAATCCGCCTGTGCCGTCCAGCGCTCCTGCCAGCGCGCCTCGATGTTAGTGGGGTTATACCGAACCTCAGACTCCTGGCCTGAGCTCGCTGTGCCGTCCGTCGCAGTTCGGGCGGTGGATACAGCTCCCTCGACCGCCGCCCCGCCCGCGGCTTCCGTACTCTTGTGCCTGCCTGTCATGGTCAGCTTTGATTCTACCGGTCACCGGCCCGATGTTCGAGGATGGGCTTGCCACCCGCCCCCTTTGTTCGCGCCAGCCGCAAAAGCGGCGCGAAGCCGTATTTCTCCTCCGAAATTGAGTCTGTCCGCCAGTCTGGCGCGTCTCCATTCCGGAGGCAGTCCCGATGAACCCTGTTCGCATGTTCTGTGTGGTGCTTGCTTTCGTGGCAACCAGTCTCTGGGCGCAGAAGCCGCCCGGCTCGCCAGCGCCGGCGCCCTACCGCCCCGCCGCCCGGCATGCCACGCTCACCTTCACCGTCGAGGTCACGGACAAGGCCGGGCACCCGGTTTCCGGCCTGCAGCAAGGCGACTTCACCCTTCTCGATAACAAATCGCCTTCACCCATTGAGGGCTTTGTCGCGCATACGCCGGGGCTGAGCAGCCCGGAGTCGACTGTGATCGTCTTCGATATGGTCAACATGGGATTTGGCGGCGACAGCATCGCTCGCACGCAGATCATGAACTTGCTGCGCAATCCGGCTAGTCGCCTGGTCTATCCCGTGTCGTTGCTCCTGCTCACCGATGCCGGCGTGAAGCCGCTGGGGAAAGCCGCCGACAATCCGCAGACCATCCTGGCAGCCCTGAATACGGAAGAGGGCCAATTGCGGAACATAGGCCGTTCTGCCGGTTTCTGGGGCGCCGCGGAGCGTGAGGAGACAGCCATCAATGCATTGGACCTGCTGGCGCGCGCCATGGCAAGAATGCCCGGCAGAAAGCTGCTGATCTGGATCGGGCCCGGCTGGCCCATCTTCGATAATCCTCGCGTCACCTATACTGACAGCCAATTGCACCAGATCTTCGCCGAGACCGTCGCCTTATCGAACGAGATGACGCAGGCCAGGGTCACTCTCTATGACGTGGATCCTTTAGGAAGCTGGGATGCCGGGAGCTTCCGCACCTTCCTGTGGCAGAGCTTTACCAAACCCGTGCAGCGCTGGGACAAGGCGCAGTCCGGCAATTTGGCGCTGCAGGTGCTCGCCGTTCAGAGCGGGGGGCTGGTGCTGAACAGCAGCAACGATGTAGCGGGCGAAGTCAACACGTGTGCCCAGGACGGCGCTGCGTGGTACACCATTACCTTCGCCCCTCAAACCTCCGAAAAGCCGGACACCTGGCGCTCCGTGGAAGTAAGGGTGAACCAACCCGGCCTTATCGTCCGGACTCGGCCCGGATATTACGCCGAGCCATGAGCCGAATCTGGCATAATGGTGCGCATTCGGATATCTGGGAGGCGGTTATGCGGATACGATATGGGCTGTTCTGCGCGGTTCTGGCGGGTTGGGGCGGGGTGCAGGCAGTGGCACAAGCGCCGATGCCTCCGGCAAACCATCCGTCGCTGCCGGCTCCCGCGACGATTCACGTGACCGTGACTGACAAGGCGGGTAACCTCGTGAACGGCCTGCAGCAGTCGGACTTCACGCTGCTCGACGATGACCATCCTTCGTCAATCCAGGCTTTCGCCGCGTCTCAGAATGCCGCGCCTCTGGTCGTCCTGGTCATGGACGAGGCGAATGAGCCGTTTCGCGCTCTGAGCATTGAACAGGAGCAAATTGAGAAGTTCCTGAACCAAAATCAGGGGCGCCTGCCGTTTCCCGTCTCGCTGATCTTCCTCACCGACTCCGGCCTGCAGCAGATCAAACCTTCGACAGACGGCCATGCGCTGAGCGCTCTGCTCGCAAAGCACCGGGCAGACCTGCGCGCGATCTCGGGGGATCGCTCCCTCTATAACGCCGAAGCGCTTTTTCAGATTTCCCTTCGCGCGCTCGAAACGATTCTCGACTACGAGGCCGGCTATCCGGGCCGCAAACTGCTGATCTGGGTCAGCCAGGGCTGGCCCACCCTCGATATGCCCGATGTCATGCTTTCGGTCAGGGAGCAAACGAACATATTTGGGATGGTGGTCACAGCGTCCAACCTTCTCCGCTTCACGAACACCACCCTCTACTCCGTGGATCCCGAAGGGAACTACGACGTGGGCAGCCTGCACAGCGTGGAATGGCAGAACTACCAGAAACCAGTGAATCGCTTCGATAAAGCCCAGTATGGCGATCTTTCCGTCCAGGTTCTCGCCGAGCAGAGCGGTGGTCTGGTGCGCTTCGGGGGCAATAACACCGCTCAGGACATTTTCCATTGCGTGCAGGACGCCTCCGGAGGATACGATCTGACGTTCCAGCCGCAGGCTTCCGATAAGCCGAATACCTGGCATTCGCTGCGCGTGAAGATCCAGAAAAGTGGAATCACAGTGCGCACGCTGGCCGGCTATTATGCGCAGCCGTAGTTCCCGGAGTTTCCGGCGCGTCATCCGCTCTGCATGATTGAAGGCCGTCGCAACGCAACCGCGGAGCACGTGGCGATGCGCCGCACCGCGCATCGCATCGGCTTTACGAGTGCGCGGATGAATCCTCGGGCCAGCGCCGGCACGGCCGCGCCGGACACCTCCTCTGTGCGTGGCTGTAATCCAGCGAATCTAACGACTTGGTTGCTCCCAGGCGGGGATGGGGCGCTCGTCCACGGGAAGATCGCGGCCGCGTACACGGTCGTAGAGATACGCGTCGCTGACGGTGCCCAAAGCTTCGTTGTACAGCGTGACGGAGCCAGTGACTTCTTTGACGTCTTCGACGAACTGGTGGAGGGTTCTGAGCTTTTCGGCGGTCGCGGGAAACTCCGCTTTGCTGGTGTGAAAGAACTTCTGGAAGCCGTGATCGTAGAGATGGGCGATCTCGCCGTCGATGACGATGCCGGGACGGACGACCATACGGAAGCCGGCTTCATTCTGCGCCCGCTCCAGAACGATGGAGCAGCCGTGCTTCGAGATGGCGACGCGGTTTGCGTCCCCGACGGTGCTCCGGACATCAAACTGAAGACGGCGGAGTTCGCTGAGAACTTCGTCGAAGGTGCGCCGACGCGGCTTTTTGAGCATGTTTTTCCTCGGGTTCCGGAGCTGACGCTACACTGATTGGAAGCGGCTGTTCACTGATTCAAGGGTCGCACAGGCGCGCGATGGCTGCAATTTCAGATGTCTGCGATGCGGCGCTGACAGATTCCCCAGGGTAACGACTTGAAGATGGCTACACTGGTTCGGGACAAAGCCGGGCTGCCCGGGACGACGCTGCTGGAGCGCATTGGCAACACGCCCCTGGTACGTCTGGAGCGGCTGACCACCGAGCTGCCGGGTGTTCAGATTCTCGGCAAGGCCGAGTGGACCAACCCAGGCGGATCGGTCAAGGACCGCGCGGCCGCGGCGATTGTGCTGGACGCGCTGAAGCGCGAGAAGCTGTGCCCGGGGCAGCGGCTGCTGGATGCGACCAGCGGGAATACCGGAATCGCCTACGCAATGCTGGGCGCGGGGCTCGGGTTCCCTGTGACACTGTGCATGCCGTCGAACGTGTCTCCGGAGCGCAAGCGGATCCTTCGGGCGTATGGCGCGGAAGTGGTGTGGACCGATCCGGCGGAGAGCTCGGATGGAGCGATCCGCAAGGCGCAGGAGCTGGCGGCCAACCCGAATTCAGACGCGCAGTATTACTACGCGGACCAATACGGCAACGACGCGAACTGGCAAGCGCATTACAACAGCACCGGCGTAGAGATTCTGGAGCAGACCGGCGCACGGTTGACGCATTTTGTGGCTGGGCTGGGGACGAGCGGGACGTTCATGGGTGTGTCGCGCCGGCTGAAGGAAGCGAATGCGGCGATCCAGTGCGTCTCGATGCAGCCGGATTCGCCGTTCCACGGTCTGGAAGGGCTGAAGCACATGGCCACGGCGATTGTGCCGGCAATTTACGATCCGAAGCTGGCCGACCGCAATGTGGAAGTAGCGACCGAAGACGCTTACGCGATGGCGCGGCGGCTGGCGCGGACGGAAGGGCTGCTGGTGGGGATTTCTGCGGCTGCGGCGGTTGCGGCGGCGTTGCGGATCGGCGAGGAGGAAGCTACAGCGGGGCGCGAGGCGACCATTGTGACGGTGCTGCCGGACGCGGCGGATAAGTATTTGAGCGAACGCTTCTGGGAGGAAGGATAGTCCATGCTCCGGCTGAGTGTGCAGATTTACGATATGCTGCGCCAGCACGGCGAAGAGACGTATCCGCATGAGTGCTGCGGGGTGCTGCTGGGGCATTTTCTGGAGGAGCATGGGCGAGCGGTGAATGCCGTCGAGGATGCCGTGCGGGCGGGGAACACGCGAGCGGATTCCGCGCACAACCGGTATCAGATCGCTCCGCAGGAGTTGGTGAAGATTCAGCGGATGGGCCGCGAGCGCGGGCTGGAGATTGTGGGGTTCTACCACTCGCATCCCGATCATCCGGCGCAGTGGTCGCCGACGGATTTTGCCGAGGCGCACTGGATCGGGTGCAGCTATGTGATTACCGCGGTGGAGCAGGGGGCGGCGCGGCAGACGAACTCCTTCCGGCTGGCCGGAACACGCGAGGAAGACAAGGCGTTCGAGGATCAGGCAATTGAAGTAACGGGGCAATTGGATCCAGGGTATGAGCCGGAACCAATGGGCGACGAGGCGGCCCGGGCGGCGCGGAAGTAGCGGAAATATGAGGCTTTGGGGCACAATAAAAGGAGCAATGGTCCGGATCTCTCCATCCGAGCGGGCGAGCGCGCAACCCACGGGCGCGCGATGTTGCTGTTGTTGTCTCTGACGACGGCAGCGGAAATCCCCTGCGATTTCCTCTTTCTTACCCTTTTCCAGCCTGCTCCAGGAGAACCCTTTCATGAAGATCGAGATACCTTATCCTCTGCGCCCCTATACGGGCAATCAATCGGCCGTGAACGTGGAAGCGGGCACTGTGGCCGAGGCGGTCAGCGGTCTGACCTCGCGCTATCCCGATTTCCAGAAGCATCTGTACACGCCCGATGGCAAGCTGCGGTCGTTTGTGAATCTCTATCTGAATGACGAGGACGTGCGGTATCTGCCGGAGCGGGAAGGCACAGCAGTCGGCGAGCAGGACACGCTGTCGATCATCCCGTCGATCGCGGGTGGCGACTAGCTGTCGAGGCAACTGCGCTTCGCGCCTCAGAACGGACCCGAAAAGTCCGCCTGTGTAGTCAGCATCTTGCACCCGGCGGCCTTCCCATCGCATCCTGAAAACAACCCTTTATGCCAACGACGACAGAACCCGTGACCCTCCCTGAGCTGTCCAACGACGAAGTAGCCCGCTATTCGCGGCACCTGCTCCTTCCCGAGGTGGGCATGGAGGGCCAGCAGAAACTGAAGGCGGCCAAAGTGCTGTGCGTGGGT
Organism: Acidobacteriaceae bacterium; assembly: GCA_030037475.1. Taxonomy (GTDB): domain Bacteria; phylum Acidobacteriota; class Terriglobia; order Terriglobales; family Acidobacteriaceae; genus Palsa-343. The sequence continues at coordinate 10,776 of JASHRH010000009.1, read as the reverse complement.
ACCGGCGGGCTCGGTTCGCCTCTCGCGTTTTATCTGGCCGCTGCGGGCATCGGCACGCTGGGGCTGGTCGATTTCGACGTGGTCGACGCGAGCAATCTGCAGCGGCAGATCATTCACAGCACAAAAGACGTGGGGCGGCCGAAGATCCAGTCGGCCACGGAGAAGCTGGAAGCGCTGAACCCATTCCTGAACGTGGTGCAGCACGAGATGATGCTGACCAGCAAAAACGCGCTGGAGATCATCAGCCAGTACGACATTGTTGCGGACGGGACCGACAATTTTCCCACGCGGTATCTGGTGAATGACGCCTGCGTGCTCACCGGCAAGCCGAACGCCTACGGGTCGATCTTCCGGTTCGAGGGGCAGGCAAGCGTCTTCGCGGCGAAAGAGGGGCCCTGCTATCGGTGCCTGTATCCCGAACCGCCGCCACCAGGGCTGGTGCCGTCGTGCGCGGAAGGTGGGGTGCTTGGCATCCTGCCCGGACTGGTCGGCATGATCCAGGCAACCGAGGTCATCAAGCTGATCCTCGGCAAGGGGCAGCCGCTGATCGGAAGGCTGCTGTTGGTGAACGCGCTGGACATGAAGTTCCGGGAGCTGAAGCTGAGGAAGAATCCGGAGTGCCCGGTATGTGGGACAAACCCCACGGTGACGAAACTCATCGACTACGAGCAGTTCTGCGGCATTGTCCCGGAACAGAAGGCGGCGCCTGTGCAGCATGGCATTCCCCAGATGAGCGTGAAGGAGTACAAGCAGCGCCGCGATGCCGGCGATGACCTGTTCCTGCTGGATGTACGCGAGCCGTTCGAGTACCAGATTGCGCAGATGGGCGGGCACCTGATCCCGCTGGGCGAGCTGCCGCAGCGGATCGGAGAACTGAATCCAAAGCGAGAGATCGTGGTGCATTGCAAAGGCGGCGGGCGCAGCCAGAAGGCGGCCGAGTTCCTGAAAAAGAACGGATTCGATAAGGTGCATAACCTGGCGGGCGGGATCATGGCGTGGTCGAACGAGATCGACTCCAGCGTCCGCAAGTACTGAACTGAATCCTGGCGATATTCGTCATCCCGGCGCTGTGGGGCGGGATGCTCTCCCCTCGCCTCACAGGAGACAAGAAGACGCCGGCACTTGCACGCCGGGGGTATACTCCGTGTGCCCGGCATTCCGTTCCATTGTCTCGTTGAGGCCGGGGAAGTTTGGGGGCCTGTATGGATTTACTGGCACTGCGTCTTCTTTTCATTCTGGTTCTTGCTGCTGCCTGTTGGTTTTTCCGTCCGTTCGGCGTGCAACCGTGGCTGTCCGCGTTGACCGGCGCGGCCGCCGCGGCGCTGATCATTTTCTTCGAACTGCGCGTGCGGGCGCTGACGTTGCGGCGGCTCTTCGGCGCGGTGATCGGCAGCCTTCTTGGGATTGTCGGTGCATTCCTGTTCTCGCTGGTGCTGGGCCAGGGTCTGCCGGCAGGTCACGCCCGCAGCCTGCTGCAGATCGGCGTGCTGCTGCTGATGACCTACATCGGGCTGGTGGTGGGGGCAAGCAAGGGCGACCTGCTGAATCTGGCGGCCCTGGGCGGGCTGTTTTCGAGCGAACGCGGCGGCAGGCGCAACACGAAGGTGCTGGATACCAGCTCCATCATCGATGGGCGGATTGCGGACATTGCCGACACGGGCTTTCTGGAAGGCACGCTGATCGTGCCGGAGTTTGTATTGCGCGAGTTGCAGATGGTCGCGGACTCGTCGGATTCGTCGAAACGGCAGCGCGGACGGCGCGGGCTGGATGTACTGCAGGCGATGCGAGCCAATCCAAATGTCAACGTGCAGATTGTGGAAGAAGATTTTCCGAATGTGCGCGAAGTGGACCTGAAATTGATCGAATTGGCGCGGCAGCATGAAGCCAAAATTGTGACCAACGACTTCAATCTCAACAAAGTCGCGCAGGTGCGCGGCGTGGCCGTGCTGAACATCAACGACCTGGCGAACTCCCTGCGGCCGGTAGTGCTGCCGGGCGAGAAGATGCGCGTCCTCGTGATGAAGGAAGGCAAGGAATACGACCAGGGCGTTGGATATCTGGACGACGGAACGATGGTGGTCGTGGACCACGCGCGGCGGCAGATCGGCCGCCAGGTGGAGATTGCGGTGACTTCGGTGCTGCAGACCGCTTCGGGAAAGATGATCTTTGGGAAGCTGGACGAGACGTCAAAGCCCGAGCCGGTGCGGGGGCCGGTGGAAGTCTCGTAGCGAGCACGGACTCCAGGGGTTCGAGTACACTTCTCGGGATGAAAATCGAACGACTGGCCAGGATTCCGGCAATTTCCTCTGTTGCGCTGCTGGCGGTTTCGCTGGCCGCAGCGCAAACCACCGCAACGCCGCATCTGTTCTTCCGCGTCACGCTCGGCGCCGGGGTCGGACACGTGGAGTCGGGACGCGTGCTGATCTTCCTCGAGGCCGGCAGCGGCGCGAAGCAGGTCCAGGCGAACGAATTCCATCCTTCCTCGACGTCGATCGCCGCGGAAGAGGTCACCGACCTGCATCCGGGCGAATCGATCGACGTGGACGTGGACCAGATCGCATTTCCCGCGCCGTTTTCATCGCTGAAGCCGGGAACCTGGGAAGCACAGGCGGTGCTGGATGTGAACCACACCTATGCGTATGACGGACTGAACCCGGGCGATCTGGAAAGCGGCGTGGTGGCGCTGCCGAACTGGACGCCGGGCAGCGGCAGCGAGCCGGCCTTTGTGCTGGACCAGGCCGTGCCCGAGCGCAGGCTGCCGCCGCTGAAGATGAGCCCTGGCGTGCTGACAGCAGCGAAGGCGTCCATGCATCTGGCCGATTTTGTGAGTCCTGCGCTGACGGCATTCTGGGGGCGGTCGACGCACATCCGCGCATGGGTGGTGCTTCCGCCGGGCTATGCGGATCATCCGCGCGAGCGCTATCCCACGGCGTACTGGACCCACGGGTTCGGGGGAATCCTGCCCTACGATCGACTGTCCGGGATGTTGATGTACGAGCGAATGGCGAAGAAAAAGATGCCGCCGATGATCTGGGTGATGCTGGACGAGGCGCTCCCGACGGGGACGCATGAGTTCGCGGATTCAGTGAATAACGGGCCGTGGGGCACGGCGCTGACGGCAGAATTCATTCCGTGGCTCGAAACGCAGTATCGGATGGACGCACGGCCCTCGGGCCGTTTCCTCCAGGGACACTCGTCGGGTGGATGGGCCACGCTGCAACTGCAGATTAACTACCCGCAGGTCTTCGGCGGAACGTGGTCGACGTCGCCCGATCCCAGCGACTTCCACAACTTCACGGGAGCCGATCTGTATGCGCCGCATGCCAACGTGTACTACAAGCCGGATGGCACGCTGTATCCGCTGGTGCGCGACCACCAGAAAGTGATTGCGAGCTTTAAGGAATTCGCGCAGCAGGAGGTGGTATTGGGCAGCTACGGCGGACAGATGGCCTCGTTCGAGTGGGTGTTTTCGCCACGAGGACCGGATGGGCGGCCGCTTGAGATGTTCGATCGGAAGACGGGCGACGTGAATCCGGCGGTGGTGGCGTACTGGCACGATCACTGGGACCTGGCGCACATCGCGAAGACAACGTGGCCGGAGCGAGGACGATATCTGAAGGGAAAGATTCACCTGATTGTGGGAACGGCGGACACTTTCTATTTGAATGAGTCGGCGCAACTGTTCCAGCAGGTGCTGCAAGGGCTGGGCGCGGATGCGCACTTCACCTTCCGCCCGGACCGGACGCACATGGATCTCTATGAGGAGCATGGCGACCGGATAGCGCTGATGGATGAGATCGCGGCGCAGATGTACGCGGTGGCGCGGCCGAAGGCGCACTGGAAAGCTCCGGTGGGCGAGGACATATTGGCGCAGACGAACTGAAGCAGGCGCTTAATGGCGCGTGGTTGCAGTTGGCCTCAACGCCACAGCTGGAAAGCCAGGATCTCGAACTGTGCGGCGGTCAATCTCGCTAGCCCGGATGCGCTCCGTCAATTTGTACCTACAGAGCAGCTGGCGAAACAGGCAGCAGTTTCTTATGCGGATGCTCACCTGTTATCAGACAATTGCGGTGGGACAATGTGCATACGTTGCAACTGCCCCATCCTCACAAGGAAATGCATTTATTATTAACATCTATTCGTTGGGGACATAGCCAAATGTTGAGTAGAGGTCACCGTTTGAGTCCCCCCGGTACACGATGGCGACCTCGTTCGGAGATCCAAATTGCGCGATAGCGAACTCATTGTACCCGGGACCATATGTTCCCACGATGTTCGTGTAGATTTGATTGCCCCATGATTCCGTATCCAAACCATAATACGTTGAGCCTTCGAGAAGCTGCAGATCTTCGCCATCATACGGACTATACGTTGCCACCAAAACGGTGTTTTCCAAATTATTGACCACAGCGGACGAAAACCCCGATGGCGAAGCATCGCTGCCCGGGAGCGGCACGCCGGTGCCAATTATATCTACGCCGTTATCGTACATCTCTGCTACATTCACTTGGTCCTCGCTGACGTCCGTGCAGCAGATCTCCCGGTCAATCACGTAGTTGATTCCATTGACAGAGAACAGAGTATCCTGGGTCGGCGAACCGGCGTCAGCTTTTTGGGTGGACCAAGCTCCGTCGTTGTACAGGACAGTGCTATAGACATCGTCGCCATAGGCTCCCACCGTTGTGCCATAGCGAATGATGAGATTGTTCGATCCATCGGTGGTAACAACCAGTGCAGGGGTTGATACCAGATTGTATCCCGTACCGTCAACAACCCAGCTCCACGTCCACTCCGGTACGCCATAGGCGTTGTGCGACTCGGTGCCGGCTAGAACATGCAGGCAATCGCAGGAGGCACTAGGATACGCAACATATAGTTGACCGTTATACAGAGCGGCACCGGCAGCGCAGTTATCGGAGAGATTGCTCTGACAGTTTATCTGTATAGTATGGCCGTCGTAGGAGATCGGCCCTTCATCCGTGTAGTCGTGACCGTCGGTTGCATAGGCCATTTCCAGGTCTCCGTAAATATTGACGTAGACCATCTGAAGCTCCCCGCCCACGTTGACTAGGGCCGGACCGCCCCCGCCCATCATCTGGATGTTGGTATTTACGGTCGGCGTCGAAAAACTGGGAAAATAAGATTGGGCGAACACTTGGGAAGCGGAAGCGATGATGAAGACAAGGAGCGCCCTCAGGACCATTCGCGCTGGTGAAGACATGGTTAAGCACCTCCGTGCAGTGAGATGTGCTGCGTTGATACGATTTATACTTCATGCATATCGATGCTAAATACAACTTTCGAGCTAACGTGCCCGGCACCTTCTAGAGCGAAACCAGCGAAGGTGTATCTCAGAGCCGCAGTCCTCGACGCGGCTTTCCGCCGAAGAAAGCCGCACTGAATCGACCTTAAAAAGACACAGCATCGCTGGTTCCGCTCTAATCGCCTTGCGCCTTGCGCCATTGTTTATTTCTGCATTGCGTTGCTTTGCTGCTCTATACCGGCGGGGCGCCGCCGGCGAGGAGCAATAGCGATTGACCAGGGAACGGTGACCCGCACCGGGAATCCTCAGGTCGCGCGTTATGTTCTTCGTCCTCATACGGCAGCGCAGGTCACGATCGAGTTCGACCCGAGCACGGCCTATGGCCTGAAGACCTGGACGGTTCCGGCATCGCCTGACCATGTGGCGGAGATGTACGCAGTGGCGCGACCGAAGGCGCACTGGAAAGCTCCGGCAGGCGAGGACGCGCTGAGCCAGAGCCACTGACCTGAAACCAGGTCTGTGCCGGGCTATCGCTCTGCGGCCCAGGCCTCAAGCTGCCGCGGGGACTCGATGTCGCCGTGCATGATCCGCTCCACCATGTCGTGCATGGAGAGCAGCGGCACGGGACGGCTGACGGTCTGCGGCGCTGTTTCGGCGGGAAACCAGACCATCAGCATAGGGCGTGGATCGAAGTGGCCTTCGTCGGAGGCCACTTCGTCTTCGTGCGTCCAGCCATAGCTGTGCCGCCACAGCCAGGTTCGCCAACTGTGATCCGAAGAGAGAATCACGGTGGTGCGTTCAGCGGAGGGACTGGCAGCGATCTCGGCCAGCATGTGGCCGAGGATGCGGTCGGATAGCGCAAGATTGTCGATGTAGCTGCCTCCGTCGCGCAGTTTGCCGGTTCTGCGGTCGTACTTTCCGGGCGGATGCGGCACTGGGAGGTGTACGAAGCAGAGGTCGATCTGCGAATCGTTGATGAGGGCGTCCCCCGCGCGGACCTCAGGTAGATCCGTCACCGATGAGGGTCCTGGAGCGGGGTGTAAACGCGCCTTGCGCTCGAACAGGCGTGTCCAGTTGGCTGCCAGCGGCGCAATGACGTTTTCGAACGTGGTCTTGTTGCGGGAAAAATGATCGGGGAGAGGCGGCATGCCCATCCAGCAGAAATCGAGCTGGTCTTTGAGGATGCGGCAATACGGGTTGTAATCGCCGACCGCGCCGGAGGTCCAGCCCTCGCGTTGCGCGTCGGCGAAGAGGGTATGGTTTCCATCGAAACCCTGCCAGGGGGCCGTCTTCGCCGGACGGTAGAGCATTGAGCCGGAGGGAGTGCCAATAACCTGGCTGATGGGGTTGCCGAGGAAGATCGACGGGATGACGTCTTCGGTGTAGAAGCCGTCGGGCTCAACATCGGAGAATGTGGTGCTCTCGGCGCGCAAGTTATCCAGGTTGGGCAATTCGAGGCCAGGCCAACGATGGGCGAAAACCTGGTCGTAGGACATCTCATCGAAGAGCAGCCATACGATGCGTCGATGCGGGGCCTCCGCTGCGGGCAAGGGCTTGACGAACTGCGCCCGATCCCAGGGCTGATGCGCAAGGCCCGCGCTTATCAGGACGGGAACCATCCAGAAGATGCAGAAGCCAATTAGCATCACTGCGCCGCGAGCAAAGCGGACCGCGCCACGATACGCCTCGGGTGCGGCTAACCAGATTATGAGCAGCAAAACCGCGAGGAGGAGGAAGACACGGCCAGTGGTGACCTGCTGCCACCAAATGACCTGAGCGACGATCAGACCAGCCGTGGCGCGAGCTGCCAGCAGGCCCAGCCAAAGCGGCCAAAGCAGCAGCACCAGCCTGCGACGAGGCGATCGCGCTTCCTTCGTCGCGGTGAGCCGTTCAAGCGCCCTGACGAGGAGCATTGCCGCAAGGGAGAGAAGAACCAAATCGATGGCCAGCGCGCGAGCTACCGTGGTCAGGGGCAGCAGGCGATGGTACTCATCGATGTGGGTGCGGGAAAGCTCAGTCCAGAGGAGTCCCGAGGACAGCAGGATGGCGGCGCCCGCGCCTTCCAGCCAGCAAAGCCCCCACGAGGCGCTCCGCGGCGCGGCTGACGCCGCCAGACTTTGTGTCACGCTTACCTTGCCTGCAGCAGGAACAGGACCCTCCCGTTCGGCAGCGTTTCGCGTTGCACCACCGTGAAATGATTTTCGATCGCGCGCAGGAAGACGGTCTCATTCAGATGACCGTAAAGATCATCGCGCCCGCGGAGCAGGTCCTGAAAACGAGGATCCTTTGCGGGAACCCACTCCATAACAGCCCAGCGGGTGGTGAGCTCTCGGAGGAGCGAAGCGATTTCCTCAAGTGGAATCTGCTCGGAAAGCAGCAGGTGATGAATGAGCCCCAGCATCAGGACGCAGTCGAAGCGCCCGCGGGCACGATCCAGCAACGCGAGGCTTTCTGCATTGCGCCAGCCGACGGCGGAAGTGGGACGGGCCGGATTGGCGACCAGCGAGACAATGGGAAGATTTTGGCGAGCCGCTTCGATACGGTTTTGCTCTGCGGCTTCGACATCGGTATCCCAGGCCACGACGGTGGCGCCAGCTTCGGCGGCGATGCGCGAGAAGACGCCGGTGTTGGCGCCAAGATCGAGCACGTGGCGGACCTGAGATATGGCAAGAGCTTCGCGCACGAAGCGCTGCTTCCGCTTCTGGTCTTCGGCAGTGTAGTGATCCGCGGTTTCGGTGTAACGGCTCCAGCGCGAAGCGTTGCCACGGCCGGGCGCGAGCATCTCGAGATCCTTGCGCAGCATGGCCAGATTGCGGCGCAGGACGGTTAGCGCGGCTTCTGGCTCCTGACGCACTCTTGCGGTGTTCTGCGCGGCCTGAGCACCATTGCGCTCGAGCATGAGAGGCACGGTGACCAGCGAGCGGAAAGGCTGACGCCATTTCTGCCAGCGAGTCAGGTAGGGAGCGAGATCGGCAGGTTCGTAGCCGTCACGCTTATGCATGGAAGCGGCCAAAGGCCAGCCGAGGTACTTGTATGCCGCCAACGGGAGCAGAAAAGTGCGGACGAATTGCGCGTATGCCAGCCACAATGGGCTGTGCGGGTCGCGCGCATCGATGGAAAGAACATCGACAAAGACGGGCTGCGAACCCTGAAAGAGTACATTGAGCGGGGTTGCGTCCTTGAGAATGAGGCCGTGGTCAAAGAGCGCATCGCAGAGATCGAGGGTGAGCTGGGCGGCGGCGACCCAGGCACTAGGTGTCCACTCCCAGGGATAAGAAGGAAAGAAAACGCGCGGGTGTTCCAGGGTGAGCCCGCCGTCGGGACCGGGGATGAATCGAGTCCCGATGAGACATCCCTGCGCGACCCACGTGCGTGCAAGATCAGAATCGAGGAAGCGCAGGGCGGGGCTGGCCAACTCCGGGCGCACACGGCGCAGAGCGCGATCCCCCGCGATGCGCAGAGAGCCGGCAGGATCACGAAATGTTGCCAGCTGCGCTTCGGGCATTACTCTTCGGGTTCAGGAGCCGTGCCGGTCTCCGCTTCGTCCTTTTCCTTCTGAGGAGTGGAGAGCCTGAAGAGCTTGCGGATCTTCGAGCGCAGGATGAAGAGACCTCCGGCCAACATGGAACCGCCGACCTGCACAGCGAGAAGGCCCGATCCTGGATCGACGTATCCCCAGGCTGGTTTGGTCAGGGCGGCCAGCAGGACGAGCAGTTCGATCGAGGCCAGTGCCGCCAGGGCAGCGCGACGGACGGTATGCACGGAAAATCCTGCCTCCGGGTTCATGGATTTGGTCATGAACCTGTTCAGACGGGCTCCCGAGGGATAAAGTTGCAGCCGCTCGTAAATCTGGCAGGACGCCTGTAAAGATGCTCCCTCCATGATGCAGAGGTGAGAGCCGCATTTCCGGGCTGAAGCGCGACGAACAACCTTTCGCCGTGGAGGGCCCAGCCGCTACAATCGATTGCTGGATCATCATGACGGTTCAACGGGAAACCACGCTTATCTCGAATCTGCAGACCGCCGCCGGCGCGGCGGGGTTAACTGTGCTCTCGATCGACTCAGGAACGGATTTCAACGGTCATCCCACGACCCGGTTTCAACTGGCCGCATCGCCACAGGCGCCGCCGGAGCGCACGCTGCTGCTGGAACTGAGCGAGGCATTCGACTTCCACCAGCCGGAGCTGCTGCCGGAGATGACCAGCCACCTGCGCGAGGCGGCACAGCGGCTGCAGAATCCGCGGCCAGACGCCTGCGTGACGCTCGCTGGGCTGCCCGTGCGCTTCAGCCGGTTCGGCTGGCCGTTCCACCGCTCGACCTCGGGAGCCGACACGTACATCGTGCACGGGACGGTGCATCTGGAGGATGGCGCCAACTCGCCGCTGCACGCGCTGGTTTCAGCCAGCATGACGGTGACATTCGCGGAAATCGTGCCGGCGCCGGAGCAGCCTTACGCGGAGACGTTCATCTACAACGCTGTGCGCAAGACATTGGACCGCGGCCAACTGGAGATGCTGAAGAGCGGAAACCGGCAGCCCGTTCCCGTGACGACCCGCTACTACAGCCGTTGGCAGAAGAAATTCTTCTTCACGGACACCGATGACAAGAGCCGGATGGAATTCCTGGCGCTGAAGGCGTTCTGGCTGTCGGGCGTGCTGGGGACAGGACAGCCAGTGTGGATCGCCGATCCACGCGACGCGCAGTACCTGAACACGACTGTGGAGGAACTGGCGCGGATGGCGGCGGACATGGCGCGACAGGGCCTGCTGGCCGTTGGTGGTGAGTATGCCGCGGCGACACCCACGCTGATGGCGCGCGCGGACGAGTATCACGCGAAACGCGATGCGGCGCTGGCGGTGACGCGGCCCAGCTTCAACGAAGAGATGCGCGCCGGGCACACGAATATGTAGGCGACGGTACTGGTAGGCCGGACGTTACTGGCTGGGCCGTGAAACACGCTTCTCTGTCCCTGTTTTCTATCAAACGAAGCAGATACTCCAGATCATCCCTCCAATATCAGTCCTCTTGGCAAGCAAAACTTTTTTTGTTGTCCGCGGGTTCTTCAGATTGACTTCGTTGACCGGCAACGCGTTCTAGGCTGTATCGACATATAGCTTCGAGAAGATCTGCTGAATCAAAGCAAGTTGTCATCCTGAGCGAGCCAGCCGAATCCGCTGCGCCTGAAGTTGGCGCAGCAGGAATTCAGGCGGCGAGTCGAAGGACCTGCATCTCGTTGTTCCCCTTCGAGAACTTAGCTGTAGATGGCAGCGACTATATGTCGATACAGCCTAGCTCGCCCAGTAACTGCGGTCGAGCGTGCGGTACTGGATGGCCTCAGCGATATGGGGCACCGCAATGTTGTTTTCTCCGGCGAGGTCGGCGATGGTGCGCGCCACCTTGAGGATGCGGTCGTGAGCGCGGGCCGTGAGTCCCTGTTGCTGCATAGCGCGCTCCAGCAGTTTCTCGGCATCCGGCGAAAGCTCGCAGAAGGTGCGGATCTGGCGGGTGGTCAT
>JASHRH010000086.1 GCA_030037475.1 Acidobacteriaceae bacterium | reverse complement strand
CGCGCCTACAAATACCGCTGCTTCTGGTCCACCGAAATCCGCATCACTCCGCAGAATGTCGGCTATTTCATTGATGCAACCGCGCGCTCGCCGGCACCCCCATCCGAGCTTTATCATCTGATGATCGACAATCTCGCCGACATACTCTGGCATGGCGCAGCCGGCGTTCTCATTGAGCCGAAGTACAACGCCAAGTGGGGCGCACAATTGATGCTGCGCTCCGATTGGGCACAAATGAAATGGGAGCCGATCAAGTTTCCGCGAGAGCTGCGCGACAACATCAAGATCAGAAATCTCGTTGTACGCAATGGCTGGCATCATTTCGTGCCCGACAAGAGTGGCACCACGGCGGTCGCCGCCGTCGTCGCAACAGGAAAGACAATGCAAGCCGCGATTGACGAATGCAAACGCATCGCCAAGGAAATCAAGGGTCATTATCTCGAAGTCGATCCGGCGGCGCTGAACAAGGCCGAAGGCGAATTGGAAAAGCTCGCCGCGATGACGGCAAAAGGAAAGGCGGCGTGACATGCCGGCACTATTCGGATTTGGCATCGGCGGATTTGCCAGCGGGCTTGCACAAGGCATCAAAGAAGGTATGTCGATCCAAGAGTACAAGCAGCAGCAGAAGCTCAACGATCTGAAACTCAAGCAGCTTGAACAGGCGGAGAAAGACCGCGCGAATGCGCCGAAGCAGGTCGAACAACTTTTGGGCGCCGCAGATGCCGCTTCCGGCAGTCCAACGTCGCAGCAACCGACAATCGACGAAGGTTTGCTCAGCCCGGCGCCGATTGGGACGCCGGATACGCCTAGTCGTGCCGGCGGCCCGCAGCCGCAGAGCGGCAACCAGATGGCGCCCGCGCTAACGTCATCCGTGCGGAAGTCTGGCGCGGCCCCTTCCAACTCGTCGGGCATCCCGAACTACGCCCATCATCTTGCCACGCAACTCGCGGTCGCCGACAAGCCGGATGAGGCGCGCGACGTGCTCGCTTGGGGCGACAGCGCGCATGCGCAGGACGTTATCAAGAAAATGGGCGCCGTCGCTTCGGCGTCCTTGGTTGCGAAGGCCAACGGCAACATCGCCCCGCTCAATACCAGCGTGCGCTCGCTGTGGCAGTCGATGGACCCGAACGTCACCCAGGGCCTCAAGTTCCAGACCATCAACCGGGTCAAGGATGGCTACGTGATGACCTTCGGTGGCCCCAACGGCAAGCGCGTCACGGACAAATTCGCCAGCGTCAATGATCTCGTGGACTACGTCCAGCACTATGCCCATCCGCACGAGTATTTCACGCGGCAGGCGGCGACGCCGGCGGGAAAGGCGGCGATCGCCCAATTGCGGAGCGGCAATCAGGCGCCCCCGCAGCAAGGGCAGCCGCAGCCCGGCGCGCCGCAACGGACACCGGCACCGTCGCAGCCACAAGCGCCGCCGCAAGGCGGAGGATCGCAGACGCCACAACAGGGCCCACAAGGTCAAACCCCGGCAGGCGCGGCATATGGCTTCCCGCCAAGCGGCCCGCAACCGGCTTATATGCCCGGCCAGCAGCCATCTGCACCACAGGCGCAACCAGTAGCCCCGCAATCGCAACAGCCGCCAGCTCCAGTGCAACAACCGGCCGCCACGGCGCAACAACCGGCACCGCAGCCGCAAAGTGGAGGCCCACTGGCGGCCGCGCCCGCACCTGTACCCGCGATGCCTCAGCAGCCGGCTGCCGCCCAGCGCGGCCCAATCACGCGCGCCATCGCCGCTGCCCAGCCGCAGCCATCCGCCTCGACCTTCGAGGGTACGCCGGTGCGCAACATGGCGACGGTGCCGGGCAATCCCGGCGTCGTTCTGCAGGGCCGCGCGCCAGCGCAGGGGCCGCAGCCGGCCATGACGCCGCAGACGCGGGCGCAACTCGCGGCGGCACTCACCAGTAGCAATGAGCAGGTCCGCGCCATCGGCGCCGAAGTCCTCTCGCGCTACCTGCCGCCATCGAAATGGCAAATCGAAAAGACGAATGATGGTAGCATTCTCGCCATCAATCCCGCTAATCCGGCGCAACAGATGCTCGTGCATCAAGGTGGCGGAGAATGGAAATTCGCTCGCATCGGCACGGACAACGCGCAACAGCCGATTTATGGGTTTGTCAACGCGTCAACCGGCCAAATCATTCCGCGCAATGTCGGGACGGGCGCCGGGGGGGATGCGGGCGCAAGTGCTCTCAAGAATTTGGGCATATCGCCCGATGAGGCCAATACCTTGGCGCTCTATTACATGCGCACGGGCAAATTCCCCAATCTCGGCTTCGGCCAACAAGCAAATGCAGCAAAATTGGCGATCACCGCGCGCGCGGCGGACATGGCGGCCAATGACGTACAAACAAGTCGGAAAGCGCAGGGATTGGAGCCGCTGCCAAAAGGTCCCGATTTGAACGCGGCCGCTGCGCGGCACATGGGAGACATGCAGGCCGTGTATGCCGGTGCCGTTTCTGGTGCCCGCTCTGTGGGCACCCGCGGCGCGAATATCCGCCTTGCGGGCAATCTGGCGACGACGGCCATCCCCGCAGCCTTGCAAGCTTCTGACGCCATCTCGCGGACGCGTTGGACACCTGTTAATGCGGCCCTTCTGATGGCTTATCGAAGTGGCTCCAATGTCGCACTGAGCCGGTGGGACGTGGCAAATCTTCAAATCGCCGAAATGTATGCCCGCGCCCTCAACCCGCTGGGCAATACCATTCGCGAGGATATGTTCAATCGCGCCGTGAGCGTGTTGAGCCAAGCAAAGAGCCCGGAAGCATATCGAGAAACCCTGAAGACGATCTACGCTAATATTACGCGCGAGGAAGGCGCGATCGGAGCAACTACGGCGCAAGAACAGGGTCAGCAGCCGAATTTGCCCAATCCATTCGAGGCTGCGACCGGCCATTCTGAGGATCCATTGGGCCTAGGCATTGCGGCGCAGAACGGCAGTGCTCCGAACTCGGATCCATTGGGGCTCTTCCAATGAACCTCGATCAATTCAAAACGCAGCATCCTCAATACAAAAACGTGCCGGACGGCAAACTGGCCGATGCGCTGTATCAGAAGTTCTATTCCAGCATGCCGCGTGAGCAATTCAATGCAAAAATTGGATTGACGAGCGCGACGGAAGCGGCGCCGAAGGAAACGACGGAGCCGCTGGAAATGCACGTGGGCAATGCTGGCTATACCGGTGAATTGCAAGAAGGCATCCCGATCGTTGGACCATTGATGCAACGCGGCGAAGCGGCGGTCGGAGCGGCGATCGCTCCAATGCTCGGCCTCGACACGGATAAAAGCTTTGGCGAGCGTTACAATGCCTTGTTGGACGAGAGCCGGAAATCGGAAAAGGCATTTCGGGAAAAGCATCCGATCGGTTCCTTGGCGGCGCAGACCATGGGAGGTGCCATGGTGCTTCCCGCGGCCGCCGAGACTGAAATCGGCGCGCGCGCTCTTGGACTTGTCGGCCGTAACGTTACCTCTCGCATGGCACAAGGTGCCGCTGGGGGAGCCGCAATCGGCGCCACGGATGCCAAACTGCGCGGCGAAAATCCGTATGTGGGTGGCGCAGTCTACGGTGCCTTGACTGGTCTGGCACCCGGAATCGGCCCAGCCATGACGGCAGCCGGCCGCGGCATTCGCTATCTTGCGCAGCCGTTCTCTGCCACGGCGCGGGAAAGCCGCGCGGCCGATATTCTCGCGCGCGCTGCCGAAGGAGGGCCGACGACCGTCGAAGCTTCGCCGGTGGCAGGCGTTGAACCCACGCTTGCGCAGGCAACCGGCAATCCTGGCGTGGCGCAGCTTGAGCGCACTCTACGCAACCGCGGTGCCCCGATCGCGACCGCCTTTACCGATCGCGACGTGGCGAATGCAGCGGCGCGTGAGCAGCATTGGCATGCCCTGGCGGGCGATGATCTTTCACGAGAGGCGGCAAAAACTGCGCGCGATGCGGTGGGAGACGCGGCGCGTGATGCCGCATTCGCCGGCAAGCAGCCCGTTGCCGCGCAGCCCGTTGTCCACGTCGTTGATTCGATCTTGGCAAGCCCGGCCGGCCAGCGGGACGCCGTCCGCTCGGCGCTCGGAAGCGTCCGGGCGAAGCTTGTCCTACCCAATCCGCTGCAAGACAGGATCGCCGCCGCATCGAAGCTCTTGACGCCGAAGGCGACGCAAGGTGCCAGCGCAACCAAACAAGCGGCCTACAAAGAAGCGCGGTCGCTTCTGCGCGGCGCGAAGGCTGGCGCGATCGATGAAAAGACGCTGGTCAGTGGCTTGAGCAAATTATCAGTGGCGCAAAAGACGGTAGGGCTGCTCGATAACGCCTTGGCATTAATCAAACAGGGTGCGACCAAGACGGAAAGCGATGCCGAGCAGCTCTACGGCGTCCGCCAGCATATCGGCGACCTGATCAATCCGAAGGACAATTCGCCGTCGCGCTTGGCCGCTACCGAGTTAATACAGGTCCGAAATGCGCTCGACCGGGCGATCGAGAAGGGCGCGCCAGGTTACAAGAAATATCTCGCTGATTTTGCCAAGGCATCGCGGCCTATCAATGTGCAGGAAGGGCTGCAAAAAGCCCGCGTGACCGACGCGAATGGAAAGATTACGCTCGGCAAAGTTGATAATCTCATCAAAACGACGGAGCGGCTGCGGCGCGCGCCCGGAAAGAATTGGGCGAAGTCGCTCACCGATGATGAGATGGCGCATCTTTACGCGCTACGCACCGATTTACGCATGGCTGATCGCAGTTCGCTCGGCAAAGCGATCGGCTCGAATACGGTGCAAAATTTGCTCGCCGAAAAACCGTTAGCAAGCACGGCACTGAGACGGCACTTGGCGAATATCGCTCTCGGGGGCGCGGCGGGTTACGGTATCGGATCGCGCCAAGGCCAGCCCGGTGTCGGCGCATTGGCTGGGGCGCTGGCGGCCGAAGGTTATGGCCATGCGCTATCAAAGGCCGATGAAGACGTGCTAGCGCGGCTGGCGGCGAAGACGCTCGGTGGTGCCGGGCGCGTGGCGCTCACACGGGCTCAGCGTCTCATCCGGCTCAAGAACCTCCTCCGGCGCATACCAGCGGGGGCGATAGCCGCAAATGGACTCGTCCAGGTCGCGCCCAGTCTCTCTGCGGTATCGCCATCGGCCAAAGGCTTTTAGGGCACCCCACAACAGGATGACGAGCGGAAAGACGAAATATTCGGGAACGGGCGCCATCGGAGATATCCGCCATGGATCAAGATGCCATCAATGCTGCCATTAACGACGCCGCGACGCAATACGGAATCGATCCGTCGCTGCTGGCGACTACCGCGAAAGTCGAATCGGACAATGATCCGAACGCCGTCAACGCTAGCGGTCAAGCCGGCCTGTTTCAGTTCTCGTCGTCCACGGCAAAGCAATACGGCCTCACCAATCGCTTCGATCCGGCGGCGAGCGCCAGTGCGGCGGCTCAATATTATGGAGACATCTCGCAGTCGCTGAGCAAGAGCCTGGGAAGAACGCCAACGAATGGCGAATTATATCTCGGCTACCAGCAGGGGCCTGCGGGGGCCAGCGCCCTTCTGAAAAATCCAAACGCCAACGCCGTTGACGCGCTCACGCCGATCTATGGCAGCGCTAACAAGGCCGCAGCGGCGGTCACCCAGAACGGCGGTTCAACGGACATGACGGCCGGGCAATTTGCCAACATGTGGACGAGCAAAATGCCGTCATCACAATCGCAAACGCAGTCCCAGGCACCGCAATCGCAATCATCGCAGCCATCTGCGCCAGGCATCTCTTTGGCGCCCGCGGCTGCGGCTGGTGCGGCGAGCGCAGCAAATGGCCAAGGCGCAACGCCGGGCATCAAGAACCAGCTCGCCGGAGCATTGCTCAATAATCTGTCTCAAATGGGGAAAAATATGCCATCCCTCGCCCGTGCGCCGTCTACAAACACGCCCGCGCAAGCGCCGCAGAATCCGCAGGCACCTGGCATCCGGCAACCGCAATCTATTCCGCTGATCGGGTAATCTCGACCGACTATAATTAGTAATTAATCATCGGGCCAAATTTAGTCACCACCATAATGAAAGCTAAATATGGCGGCCCGGTTCCCTGCGCTCTCAGTGCATCTTGAAGCCATGGCGCTTTTGTGCTAGGCATTCGCATCATCCCAGCACCGCGCAAGACGTGCGGCCCAATACAGGGTCAGCCATGCGCGGTTATCTCGCGACAATCAAAGACCACCCGCATGCGCCGGTAGCGTCGGCATGACCGACGAGGAACGCATGCGCGAATTGGCGGTCCATGCCGCGACTGCCGCGGTGCACGAGGCTTTTGTGAGCCTCGGGATCGATACCGTCACGCCCGCCGCCGTCAACCAGTTGCAGCGCGATCTCAACTTCCTGCGCGACCTGCGGCTTTCGGCGCAGTTGGCGCGTCGGCGCACAATTTCCGTCCTGGTCGGCGCGCTCGCCAGCGCCCTTTTCGCATACATCGCCCTTTCGTTCGGGCTGCGGATGCACTGACATGACCGATCTGTGCTTCGTGACCGATCTATACCATGGGAATCCGGTAGATTTTCATAAGCTCGCCAACGCGAGCTACAACGGCATCAAGTGCGTCGGCATCATTCATAAGGCATCCGAAGGAGCCGATGTTGCCGATCCGATGTATGCGAGCCGACGCCCGGTCGCGCTCAATGCCGGCTTTCTCTGGGGCGCCTATGCCTTCAACACTGGACAGCCTGTTGCTGATCAGGTCGCCGAATTTCTCAAAATCGCCGCACCGGACAACGCAACCGCGTTGTTCCTCGATTTCGAGGACAATACGCAGAGCGAGATGAGCCTCGCGCAAGCGGTCGAATTCCTCGATCGCGTCGAGCAAGCGATCGGGCGCCATTGCCGTCTCTATAGCGGCAACCGGCTGAAAGAATTGATCGTGCGCGCGACTGATGCAGAGCGCACGTTTCTTGCCGCCGATCCGACGCGGCTGTGGGGATGTGAATATGGCCCGCAGTTCAAGGATACTGATACCGCCGGACATCCGCTGCCGTGGGCGGCCCCATTTCTATGGCAGGACACTGGCGACGGCCTCGGACCGCAGCCGCACACGCTCAATGGATTGCATGCCGGCGCCGATCTGTCGGTCTTCAAAGGGACCCGCATCGATCTTGAGCAGGTTTGGGCCGGCTCTGGACCCAAGCCGCTGGTGCCGGCGCAACAGCAAACAGCACCCACGACAGCTACCGTGCCTGCGCGCAAGCAGCTGCGCGAGCGCATCGAAGACGAGATTGAAAAAATTCTCTGATGCAATGGAGAAAATCATGAGCTTCTTTGTTATTGCCGCCGCATGGCTGCGTTCGCGCCTTTCCGAAGCATCAACGTGGTCCAGCATTTCGACGGGCACCGCTGCCATCGGGCTTTCGCTGCAACACGGCATGCCGTTGCCATATGCAGTCGCGGCGGGAGTTTTTGCTGCCGCCGGATTTGCAATCCCGGAAGGGAAATAACATGGGCGGACTTCTGGTCGCGCTGGTGCCCATTCTGGAAGGGCTGCTCGGCGGCAGTTCTGTCGGTAGCGTGCTGGGCGGATTGACGCTGGCGCAATGGGTCTCGATAGCCGGTGCCGTTCTCAATCTCGCCGAGCCGGAAATCGAGCCGAAATTGAAAACTGACGTTGAGGGCATCTTCAGGGCGCATCCGATCCTGAGCGCGCTTCTCGACGACGTTAGAAATTTCGGCCCGCAGGTAGCGGCGCAAAACGCCTTCAAAGGCGTCGCTGCTTTCGGATACGAAAGCCCGAACAATCCTGGAATTTTCAACTAAAGGAGCGCCCAATGAGTTCAACCGATACGACCACGACTGCATCCAGCGTCGTCACGATCGTCGAGGCCGACGTCCAGGCGATCATCACCAAGATCGCGAACGGCGTCGAGATTGTTGTTGCTGACTTCAACACGGCGGCACAATGGGTGGCGCAGGAAATCCCCACGATCGTTACTTATATCGAGCAGATCGTGACTTTTGCGAATGCCGTGGGCGCGGGATCGAATCACGATGTTGCGACTGCAATTGCGGCGGCCAACGAAGCGGTGGAAGGTCTGAATGCTTTTGCCTCCGCCGAGAACGCGAACACGTCTAGCTCGACGACGGCGACCGCGCAGGCCATCATCAGTGCCTACACGGCAGTTAAGACTGCGCAATCTCAATCCGCCGCTGCGGCTGCGGCTGCTACGAGCAACGCTATCGCGGCCACTTAACCAGTCTCAGCCGTCAGTCATGCTGCGGCTCGCTCCATGAGGGATGGGGTCGCACGCACATCGCCGTTACGCTCGATCTCGATCAGCCCTGGCGCCTTCAACCGCGACATATACGTGCCGAAGGTGGCCAGCGCTGGCCGTGAGGTTCAGCGCGGTCGCCAGTTCCTCGCGCGAGACGGCGCGCGGATAAATGCTGGCGAGATACTCGAGCATCGGCCTGGCTTGATGGCGCGGCAGACGGGACGGTGAGCCCCGCTCGTCGCGCTGTTCTCCCGGCGCGTCGGGTGTTGTTCCCTCAAGGATGAAGCGCTTATCGGATCGGATGATCAATCGCGCTGTTCTCCCGGCGCGTCGGGTGTTGTTCCCTCCCGCGCCGTGGCAGAGAACGGCTGCGCAAGATAGGATCGCGCTGTTCTCCCGGCGCGTCGGGTGTTGTTCCAAGCCCTCTCGCTCGCGACGTCGACGATCCGCCGATATCGCGCTGTTCTCCCGGCGCGTCGGGTGTTGTTCCGTGCCGACGCGAAGCGTCAAGCTGAGGCTGCGTTGGCATCGCGCTGTTCTCCCGGCGCGTCGGGTGTTGTTCCGGGCACTCACCAGTAGCAATGAGCAGGTCCGCGCCATCGGATCGCGCTGTTCTCCCGGCGCGTCGGGTGTTGTTCCCGGCTTGATGGCATCTCGGACAACTGCGGTGGCATCCCATCGCGCTGTTCTCCCGGCGCGTCGGGTGTTGTTCCTGCCTCCTTGCATCCTATTTGATTCGTCACGTTTTTTTTCTAACCGCGAGCGCTGCGCGCTGCGTCGATGATCGAGCCAGGTAGAAATTGCTCGGGGATGCCGCTGCCCTTGTTCTTCCATCTGTTTTTGCTGCGAGCGCTGCGTGGCTTTTCTTTCTCGCGGGAGCGCTCGCGCTCACCGGCGGCAATGATCGCCAGCCGCTCCAGATATGGTGATGTCTGATCATCGATGATCTGGATTGGCACATTGGCTTCTCTGGCCTTGTACGCCAACATCGCGGCCGCCATAGACGGCGCGTAGCTCAGCGCGACGCGATTGATCTCGGTTGCCGCGTCCACCGCGTAAGCGCCGTAGACTCGCTTCTGCCCGTGCACGCTTTTGCTGGTGTGTTTGATCTGCGGCATCAGGACAGTCAATGCATTTGCGCGCCGCACGATGGCCGCGCTCCAAGCGTGCAGCGCGTTCTTCCGTTTGCGCGCGATTCGCGCGGCGAGTCGCGCCAGGCGCTCGCGATCCTTGTCTCGCGCGAGACGCTGTTCGTCTGACAGGATACAGCCGCGAGGCCAACGGCTGTCATGCGCCGCTTGTTGTTCGTCGTATTGTTCCTGCAGAATTTGCGCATCCAATAATTCATTTGGAGTCTGCATCTGCCCGTTGACCAGCGCCAGGCCATCAACGAGATCAAACCGCACGATCACGGTTTCGTTGCCGCCACGTCGCCACGGCCGCACCCCCACTGCGGCGCTCGCCTCCCAATGGCCGTCGCGATAGATGATATCAACATCCATCCATTCGGTAACGTCCCCAGCAAATTCGCGACGGGCGCGGATCGG
>JASHRH010000085.1 GCA_030037475.1 Acidobacteriaceae bacterium | reverse complement strand
TCTGGATGGACGGGAGATTCCATGGGACAACGGCGCCAATATGCTGCGCAGCAATGTCGTCGGGCCGGAATTCTTCCGGACGCTGGGCATCCCGATTCTGGAGGGGCGCGGGATTACGAACGCGGACACCAGAGATGCGGAGCGAGTGGCCGTCGTGAACGAGACGCTGGCCAAGCGGTACTTCAAGGGCGAGTCGCCGATTGGGCACCTGATCGGAGCGCCAAAGCGGCACATGCAGATCGTCGGGGTGGTCGAGGACAGCAAGTACACCTCAGCGGATGAAGAGGCGATGCCGATGGCGTGGTACTGCTATCTGCAGGACCCATCGATTGGGGACCTGGACGTGGAGGTGCGCGTCGCGGGCAATCCGATGGCGCTGCTGCCGGAGATTCGGCGGGTGGTGCGGGGGATCGATCCAAACACGCCGGTCAACGATCCAATGGTGCTGAAGGCGGAATTTGCCGAAGGCTACGCGATGCCGGCGCTGACAGCGCGGCTGGCAGAGTTTTTCGGCGGCCTGGCGGCACTCCTGGTGGCGGTGGGGCTGTACGGGACGTTGTCGTACCGGGTAAACCGGCGCGGGATGGAAATCGGGTTGCGGATGGCGCTGGGAGCGCGGCAAGGGCAGGTGCTGTGGATGATCCTGCGGGAGAGCCTGGCGCTGGTAGCGGTGGGATTGGCCCTGGGGCTGCCGCTGGCGTGGTTTGGATCGAAAGTAATGGCTTCGATGCTCTATAAGCTGGAGGCGCACGATCCGGTGAGTCTGGCGGGAGCCGCGGTGGGCGTGTTGGCGGTGGCTCTGGCGGCAGCGCTTCTGCCGGCGCGACGGGCGGCGCAGGTGGAACCCATGGAGGCGCTGAGGACGGATTAGCTAAGAACCGGTCAGTTATGGTTCGGTCAGCCAGGAACCGGCCAGCTGAAGACCGGTCAGCGATGGGGCGAGTAGCAAGTTAGTGGTGGAAGGCGAAGTTCTGAGTGAGGGGGAATTTTCCTCCCTGGCGGTGGGGCGTGAGCAGCGCTTCGCCGCCTTTTTCTGTATGGAGGGCAGAAACGTATTCTGAAGATATGGGCAGCAAGACGATGCGGATTGTGGCGATGGAGGGGTTTGGCGGAGTAGAGGTGCTGCGCGTCGGTGAGGCGGAGCGGCCGAAGCCAGGCGTAGGCGAGGTGCTGATCTGGGTAGCCGCCGCGGGGCTGAACCGCGCGGACATTTTGCAGCGACAGGGGCATTATCCGCCGCCGCCGGGAGCTTCGGAAGTGCTGGGGATGGAAATATCCGGCACTGTGGTGGAGCGCGGTCCGGATGCCGAAGAGCGATGGAAAGTCGGCGATGCGGCGTGTGCGCTGGTTCCGGGCGGAGGGTATGCGGAGTTTTGCCTGGCGCATGGCGGATGCTGTTTGCCGGTGCCCTCGGGGCTGGCGATCGAGCAGGCGGCGGCTCTGCCGGAAGCGGCGATGACAGTGTGGGCGAATCTGTTTGCGACCGATACGCGGAACACGCCGCGGCTGTTTGCGGGTGAGCGGTTCCTGATGCAGGGCGGGACGAGCGGGATCGGGGTGATGGCGATTCAGGCGGCGCGAGAACGGGGAGCGTGTGTCGTCGCGACGGCGGGATCCGCGGAAAAGTGCGAGTTTCTGCGCGAGCTGGGATGCGAGCGTGCGTGGAATTATCGTAAGGAAAACTGGGCGGCGGGCGCGGCGGAGTGGGCCGCGGATTCTGGCGGCGTGGACGTGATCCTGGACATGGTGGCCGGCGATTATTTTGCGAAGCACCTGGAACTGCTGGGTGTGGGTGGACGTCTGATCCATATCGCGACCGGACATGGCGCAGAGGTGAAGCTGGATCTGCGAAAGGCGATGAGGAAACAGCTGACGGTGACGGGCTCGACGCTGCGCTCGCGACCGGTGGAGGAAAAGCAACGGCTGCGGGATGCAGTGGAAGCGAATCTCTGGCCGCTCATTGCAGCCGGAAAAGTTCGGGTCGTGGTGGATCGGATTTATCCGATGGTGGAAGTGGCAGAAGCGCAGCGGAGGATAGAGTCGAGCGCGCATATTGGAAAGATCCTGCTGAGGATGAGCCAGGGTGTGGATGAGAAGATGAAGCAGATATGCGTGTAACAGCAAAGAGGCTGCGTCGCTGGGTGATGGGAGCGGCGGTATTGCTGCTGGCGGTCGTGATCGGCTTCGTTTTCCATGGGCGATATCGGTTTCGGCATATCGCACGGGATTTGCCGGGACGGCTGGGAATGAACATCCAGCAGACGGCGACAGGTTTCAGTTATTCGCAATCCAGCCAGGGACATACGCTGTTTACGCTAAAGGCTTCGAAGGAATTCCAGCTGAAGAGCGGCCACGTGCTGTTGCACAACGTGGATATCACGCTGTACGGGCCGCCGGGTTCGGGGCGGACCGATCACATCTTCGGCAGCGATTTCGACTACGACCAAAGTCAGGGAATTGCAATCAGCCACAGCGAGGTGCGGATTCAGCTGGAGGCGCTGAGCGCCGGCGGCACGAAACCGGACAACGCGACCGCGGCTGGTGCGAACGAGATCCAGGTGCAGACCAGCGGGTTGAGGTTCGTACAGAAAACGGAGCAGGCATCGACCCGAAAGCCGGTGCATTTTGAGCTGCCACGGGCGGCGGGATCCGCCACCGGAGCCGACTACAACGCGAAGACAGGGGTACTGGTGCTCGACAGCCAGGTCCACATCACGACGAACAGCAACGGGAAAGCCGCGACGATTGACGCGGCACAGGCAACGCTGGAGCGGGCCAGGATGCAGGCTCTGCTGACGGATGCCAGTCTGAATTACGGGGGGAAACGAGCGAGAGCGGACCAGGCGACGGTAGATTTCAGGAAAGACGGGACGGCGGAGAAGATCGACGCGCAGGGGCATGTGTTCCTGGCGACGGAGCAGGGCGCGACGACGAAAGCGGCGACGGCTGTGATCCTGCTGAATGCGAAGAGCCAGCCGCTGAGGACGGATTTGGGCGGCGGGGTTACTTTCACCGAGGCAAAAACGGGCGAGCGGATGCAGGGCTGGGCGGAGTCAGGGACGCTGTTGTTTGCTGCGGCTCCGGGAGCGAAGGGAACGATGGAGCTGCGCCATGCTGAGTTCCGGAAGAACGTGAGGCTTACGCAGGAAGTAACTGGAAACACTGGAAATAATTCTGGTCCTGCCGCTCGGGAGCTGGATGCGCAGAGGGTGGATGCAGAGTTTGCAAAGACGCCGGGGGGGCAGCCGATGGAAATAAGCAAGGCAGTCGCCCAGGGGAATCCTGTGATGACGATGCGGCAGGTGGCGGCTAATGGAGCGCACGCGGGTTTGGCGCAGACGACGCGCATCAGCGGCAACGAGCTGGTGGCAACGCTGGGCAGCGGCAATGTGTTACGGGAGCTGGATGGGACAGGCCATACGCTGATTGAAAGCGCGTCGAGCGATGGTGCGCGGGAGACGAGCCGAGGCAATACGCTGCGGGCGACGTTTGCGGAACAGCCGGCGTCGGCCAGGAGCGGAGCCGGAAGTCGCGTGCGGAGAGCCGAGGCGGAACGGCGTGGTATCTCGGGA
>JASHRH010000008.1 GCA_030037475.1 Acidobacteriaceae bacterium | reverse complement strand
AAATCGGAGAGCATGCAATCATGAGCGCTCGTCATTCGATTGCCCGTAGCATTTCACTGCTGTGGGGGTGCGGTCTTGCCGCGTTGGCGCAGGCCGCCGGCACGGACGGCGGTCCCCTGCTGCTGCCGGATACCCTGGTCATCAGTAGCAGCACCTACGATCCGAACGTCGGCGCGGTCGCATCTCTGCAGGTCGGCTCGACTCTCGCCGGCACGGACAAGGCCACCTCCGTGGCTGTCTCCGACAACAACTACGTCACCGTGTGGAACAACACCACCCCCGACGCATCCTTTGGCGTGACGTCGCCCATCATCCTGACGGATGTTGACCCGCAGAGCGGGCATGCGCTACACCGGCTACAGGTGCCCACGGACCAGGTGGTGACCAGCTTCTCCTCCAAGTCGGAGCTGGCGCTGCATTTCCAGCGCAGCAAGGGGGGCCCGTCTCTTACATTGGTCGGCTATGCCGGCGCCGGCGTCGGCGCGCTCGATGTCTCCAATGCGGATGCCGTGCCGGGGCAGGACCCGACGAATCCCGTGACCGTCGCCTTCGGCAGCGATTATGCGTTCCACCGCACCATCGTCGCGCTGGATGGCCAGGATCACTTTTCCTATACGCCCACGGTTGACTTCGGTGGTGACAATGGGCGGTCAGCGCTGCTCGGGTCCAACGGGCTGTACTACGCGGTCGGCAACTCCAACAACGGCAACGCGGACACCTTCGGCTCGAGTAATGGAACCAACCCGGACGTTACCGTGACCACCGGTCTCGAGGTGGTCAACCCGATCGATGGCGACTCGGTGAGCGTGACCATCCCGACCGACAATTCGGCGGAAGTGGATCCCTACCTCCAGTATCCGCTCGACAAGGGAGGTCTCGACAAGGCCGGCAAGGACAACAACTTCCGCGGGGTCGCGGAGTTCGCGGGCGCGCTGTACTTCACCAAGGGCAGCGGCAGCAATGGCGTGGACACGGTTTACACCGTCATCGACACGGCGCCGCCCGCCGAGGGTACCGACGCCGCAGTGCCGACCACCGGCTCGCTACCCACGGCCGGCAATGTGTTGCCGACGGTCGCCGCCGCGGGGAATGTGAGCGTCAGCGTCGTCAACGGCTTTCCGACCGATTCCGCCCGTACGACCAGCGGCGATTACACACCGTTCGGTCTGTTCTTCGCCAATGATCAGACGGTGTACGTGACGGACGAGGGTACGGGCGGTACTGACGATCTCTACAACACGAAGGCCGTTACACCGCACGCCGGCCTGGAGAAGTGGAGCTTGGTGGACGGCACCTGGCAGCTCGATTACACGCTCACCGCGGGCGTGATCGGCGACGTTGATACGGATCTGGTGGGCTACGCCGGCGAGTATCCTGATGTCACCACCATCGGCATGCGCAACCTCGCCGGCCGGGTCAACAAGGACGGTACCGTGACGCTGTGGGCGGTCACATCCACATCGAGTGCCTCCGGCGACAATGGCGCGGATCCGAACAGGGTGGTGGAGATCACGGACGAGCTGGCCGCCACATCACTGACGGGGGCCGTGGCGCGAGAGAGCTTCCGGACGATTGCCGGGCCGACCTACGGCACGGTGTACCGTGGCGTTGCCTACGTCGATGACGACGAGCACGACGACGGCCGCCTCCGCGACGCCGGCCGCACGCAGGACGCTCATGGACATGATGGGATTGGAAGCGGACCCCAGCGGGTCAGAGTCGGTACTTGAAGCCAACGCTGAAGAATATGCCGACGGCGCCCGCCTGTGCCAGGGAGGGGTTATACGAAGTATTGCCGGCGTACGTGCCCAGATCGACCGGGGGTGGCGAATTGAACAGGTTCTGAATGGAGGCGAAGACGAGCAGATGCTCGTTGATGGAGTAGCTACTGTAGAGGTTCACGTCTGTGAACGCCCTGACCACGCAATAGTTCGTCGGGACGTAGCCGTTTGCCAATTTATAGTAGGCATAGAATTCATCGAGCATCTGGCTGCAGGTGGAGAGCCCATAGGAAGGATCGGTGTTCGAGTAAGGGCCGGTGTAATTCACCGTGGCTGTCACATTCAACGGACCTCGATCCCAGGCCAGCGCCAGTACGGCTCGATCCTTGGGATTGCCGGTGTCTCCGGAGATTCCCGAAGGTCCATGCGTGCCCGCCAAATGCAGCGTCTCGCACGCGCCCGCGTAGCAGCTGCCGATATTCCATACCATCTGGTGCGTCCAGTGCAGCTCAGGGCTGAATTGGCCGAGTGCGCCGAGATCGAAATGCGCAGTCAGATCAAAGTCGATGCCGTCGACACTGAGGTTACCCGCGTTTACATAGGTCGACTCGGTATAGAGCGGCTCGCCCTCGGGGAAGCTTGTATTGACGTAGCTGCCATCGGGCTGCAGCACCGGCAATGTGACCGGGCCGGTGCGCGGCGCGCTCACGTCCGTGGGAGGCAGGTAGGCATTCAATGCCGGGAACTCGAGATTGTCGATGATGGGGTCTGAGATCACGATGCGCCAGAAGTCGACGGACAAGGCGGTCTGCCGTATCGGCTGAAAAAGGACGCCGTAGGTGTAGTCGGTGGAGCGCTGGGGCTTGAGATTCGGATTGCCGACCTGCAACTGGGCGCCTGGATAGACGCAGTAGTAGGGCACGTCGCCCGCGGCAGGCGGCCCTGGTAGATAAAGACTGGCGGTACCGGTGTAGTTCGCGGGCGTGGCCTGCGTCGGACACAGATCCCCGTCGGCATTGAATCCGGTGAAATAGAGGTCCGCGGAGTGTCCTGACTCCGCTGCCGTCGGGGCCCGGAATCCTTGGCCGTAGGTGCCGCGGAACGTGATCTGATCGATCGGCGAATACTTGACACCGAACTTCGGCACGGTCACGCCGCCTGTGGTGTCGTAGTAGTCCCAACGCTCGGCGGCGTCGATCTCGAGCCCCTGGACGATGGGCGCATTCAGCTCCAGATAGGAGTTCATGTCGGTCTGACCGCCATAAGCATAAGCGAGGGTCAGCGTCGGGAAATCTCCGCTGTCGACCTCTGGCGACGGTGTGTCGTCGAGGTAGCTATGGTAGTACCCGACGCCTGCACCGAGGGCGAGCGGACCGCCAGGCAGCGTGACCAGGTTGCGCGTAGCGCGCACGTCCACCACCTGCAGCGAGTTGGAGGCATCACTGTCAATGTTCGGCGCGACGTCGGCCACCATGGGCCCTCCCGACCCCAGGACATAACCGTCGGTGAGTGCCGTCTGCAATGCCGCATAGTTGACATACCCGTAATGATGCTCGTCAGTCAACGAATACATCATGCCGGCGTTGGCGTCGATGTCCCAGCCACCTTCCTTTCCGATGAAGTCGAGGAAGCCGCGATAGGTGCTTGTCACGAACTGGTTGGTCTGCTGGCCGAATTCGAAGAGCGTGGCGACGGGGTAAGTGCCGTTCGGCATGGTGAGCGTGAGGGGCGTCGA
>JASHRH010000084.1 GCA_030037475.1 Acidobacteriaceae bacterium | reverse complement strand
CGATCGTCTGTGTCAACAGCATCAACGGCCTCGGCGCCGCGTTTGCCGGCCGCTCCGTCAAATTGCGGTTGGTTCGGCCGGCAGTGAAGACGGCGTTGCGCGCGCTCATCAACCGCTCCTGCTCTTCGGCCCTGGTGCAGACGCCGGACGACCAAAAGGCGCTCGAGCGGCTCGGGATCGACCCCGGCCGCATCGTGCTCATCCCCGGATCGGGAATCGATACCGCGGCGCTGACGCCGTTGCCGGAGCCGACAGGTCCGATCACGTCGGCTTTCGTCGGACGACTTTTGGAAGACAAGGGTGTGCGCACGCTGGTCGCCGCATACGGTCTGCTGGCTCGGCGCGGCCGTGACTTCCGGTTGCTGATTGCCGGCCTGCCGGATCCGGCCAACCCGGCGTCAATTCCGTCCGAAGAGATCGAGCAATGGCGACGATGCCCCGGCATCGTTCCGCTCGGTTTTGTCGATGACATTGCCACGGTCTGGGCGCGGGCTCACATCGCCGTGCTGCCCTCGCGGCGCGAGGGCGTGCCAAAAAGCCTGTTGGAGGCCGCCGCCTGCGGACGTCCGATCGTTGCCGCGGACGTACCCGGCTGTCGATCGGTCGCGCGGCAGGACGTCAATGCGTTGTTGGTGCCCGCGGACGACGCGTCCGCGCTCGCCGACGCCATCGACCGTTTGGCGCAGGCTCCGCAGCTACGGCGCAGGTTTGGCGAAGCCGGACGACATCTGGTCGAGCGCGAATTTTCCAGCGGGCGCATCGGCCATGACGTCGTCGCGCTCTACCGACGGCTGCTGGATGACGCGTCGAACGGCACGAGCTCCGACCGAACCCCATAATATTCCGGCGTTTGCGGAAACTTGCATCCCACGCTAAAGTATCTGCGCCAACCGGGGGCGGGGGATTAGGTGATGCATGATGATGGCAGGCGGATGATCCGCGAAAAAATTAGCGTCGCCAAAAGTAGGAATGATCCGCCAATTTGGAGCCCTTGGAATTTTCAAAACGCCTTCAGAGAGCCTGACCGGGAGTATCATGTTTTTCCGAAACACGCGCCGATTGCGACCGCGAAACGCACGAGCGCTAAACGCTGGCGCCTACATTAGTGTTTGATCGAACGCATTGGTTGTATAGTTGCAATTATGACCCATGATCGAAACATTGCGGTCATTGGACTCGGCTATGTCGGGTTGCCGGTTGCAACCGCATTCTCCCGCCGCGGCTACCCGGTCGTGGCGTTCGACATCAATCCCGGCCGCGTCCGGGAATTGCGGAACGGCTATGATCGCACCAAAGAGGTTGCAGCAGACGATCTTCGATGTTCACAACTCCACATCACCGGTGATCCGGGCGACCTGCGGGCGGCCGACTTCTTCATTGTGGCCGTGCCGACGCCGATAGACGAGGCGCGCCGCCCCGATCTTCGCGCCCTGCTCTCCGCCTCGCAAACGGTCGGCACGGCGCTCAAGCGGGGAGACATCGTCGTCTATGAATCGACGGTGTATCCGGGTGCAACCCGAGAGGAATGTGTCCCAATCCTGGAACGAGCCTCGGGTCTTGCCTGTGGTTCCGATTTTACCGTCGGCTATTCGCCCGAGCGCATCAATCCGGGCGACGCCGAACATCGGTTCGAAACGATTCGGAAAGTTGTTGCCGCGCAGGATGAACCCACCCTTGATGTGGTGGCTAAAGTCTATGGTTCAGTGGTCACCGCGGGCGTCTACCGCGCCGCCAACATCGAAACGGCGGAGGCCGCCAAAGTCATCGAAAACACTCAGCGCGATCTCAACATCGCCCTGATGAACGAGCTGTCGGCCATCTTCCACGAGCTTGGCATCGATACCAACGACGTGCTGGAGGCGGCGGCAACCAAGTGGAATTTTCTCAGGTTCACACCAGGCTTGGTTGGCGGCCACTGCATCGGGGTCGACCCTTATTATCTCACTCATCGGGCGGAACGCTGCGGCTATCACCCACAGGTCATTCTTGCCGGTCGCCGCATGAACGACTCGACGGCTACCCGCGTGGCGCATCAGTGCATCCGCATGCTGATCAAAGGCAATGTCAGGCGGAACGACGAGAATACCCGGATCACGATCCTCGGGCTGACGTTCAAGGAGAACGTCCCCGACATCCGCAACACCAGGGTGGTCGAAATTATCCGCGAGCTGCGGAGTTTCGGTATTCCAGTGCAGGTGCACGATCCGATTGCCGACCGCGACCACACCCAAGCCGAACATGGGATCGAACTGTTGCCGCGCTGTGCGCTTCGGCCCGCTCAGGCGGTAATTTTTGCCGTTCCTCACCAACCCTTCGTCGACGAGGGCTGGCCGCTGATCACCAGTCTTCTGCAAAATGGCGCCGGCGCCGTTCTCGACGTCAAGGCAAAACTGGACAGGAGCAGCTGTCCGCCGGGGATCGAACTGTGGCGTCTTTGATTCGTTGGGCAAAACCGATACGGGCCGCCTTGTTGAGACGCCGATCATGACGATCCTTGTGACCGGAGCAGCGGGGTTCATCGGTTTCCATTTGGCGCAGAAGCTTTTACAGCAGGGCGAGCGCGTCGTCGGTCTCGACAACCTCAACGACTACTACGACGTTTCCCTGAAAGAGGCGCGTCTGCAAATGCTGCAGAATTTTGCCGACTTCAGGTTCGTCCGGCTTGATCTCGCCGATCAGAACGCAATCAACGCATTGTTCGCGGAGACTTCGTTTGACGTCGTGGTCAACCTCGCCGCTCAGGCCGGCGTGCGCTATTCGCTCACCAATCCGCAGGCCTATGTCCGCAGCAACATCGCAGGCTTCGTCAACATCCTGGAGGCCTGCCGGCACCATGATGTCCGCCACCTGGTTTATGCGTCGTCAAGCTCGGTCTACGGCGCGGGCACGAAGATGCCATTCTCGGTGCATCAGAACGTCGATCATCCACTGAGTCTCTATGGCGCGAGCAAGAAGGCGAACGAACTCTTTGCACACAGCTATAGCCATCTGTTCCGCCTTCCCACCACCGGTGTGCGGTTCTTTACCGTCTATGGACCGTGGGGACGGCCGGACATGGCCATGTTCATTTTCACGCGCGCGATCCTGGCTGGCAAGCCGATCCCGATCTTCAACCACGGCCATATGGAGCGCGACTTCACTTATATCGACGACATCGTCGAAGCCGTGGCGCGGCTGCTCGACCGGGTCGCCGCGCCCGACCCGACATGGAACAGCGACGCTCCCGACCCGGGATCGAGCGCGGCTCCTTATCGGCTCTACAACATCGGCAACCACCGCCCGGAGAAGCTCCTGCACCTGATCGAGATCCTGGAGAACTGCCTCGGCCGCAAGGCGATCAAGAATCTCCTGCCCATGCAACCCGGCGACGTTCCGGCGACCTATGCCGATGTCGATGATCTCGCCCGCGATGTCGGTTTCATGCCGCGCACATCCTTGGAGGACGGCGTCGAACGCTTCGTGCGCTGGTATCGCGACTACTACCGCGTGTGACGCAATCTTGCGTGGATGCGACCCGCTATACAGCGTGCGCTACTTATGCCAATAGCTTTTTGGAGCTTATGTCCGTCGACCTCGTTGCTGTTGTCGGCTCTGCCGAAGTTACCTCGATGCTCGCGTCATTCGGCTCCGCTGCTGCGCGTGCGGCATATCACAAATCGATCCCATGGAAAGTGCTGCGTCCGCCACAATCGACATAGGTTTCTTGGATCGATGGCTTTCTTGGATCGGTTATCTGAAAGGTTTGCCAATATGATAGGCCCTGAGCATGGCCTTTTGACCCGCATTGAAGCATCCGATTGTGACGGCGGCTACTGCTTCAAAGCACCACTTCCCGGTGATTTGGGCACCGGAGATAGCAACGCCGATCCGTATGCTTCGAATTTGATCCTGCTGGAGAACGGGCTCGGCCTGGGACCCGCGCACGCGGTGCACGATCTGATCCGGAACGCGGGCCATGGCCTATTTTCCCA
>JASHRH010000083.1 GCA_030037475.1 Acidobacteriaceae bacterium | reverse complement strand
GCTGCCACAACTGGCGCACGTGGGTGCGATGGCAGGCATGGTGGTGGCGGCGAAGATTGCGGGCAAATACGCGCGGCCGATCAAACGCGAACGCGTGCCTGCCTGCACCTACACCGAGCCGCAGATTGGCAGCGTGGGGTTGACGGAAGCGGCCGCGAAAGAGCGCGGGTACACGGTGAAGGTGGGCAAGTTCCCGTTCTCGGCGAACTCGAAAGCGTCGATAGTGAACGCGCACGAGGGGTTCGTGAAGGTTGTCACCGACGCGAAGTACGGCGAGGTGCTGGGCGTGCACATTATCGGGCCGCAGGCGACGGAGCTGATCGCCGAAGCGGTGACCGCGATGCAACTGGAGGCCACCGTCGAGGAGATGATGTTCACGATCCACGCGCATCCCACGCTGGCCGAGGCGATGCTGGATGGGTTCGGGAGCGTGGAGGGGATGGCGATCAACGTCTGAAGGCAGCTGGAAGTCGGTCAGCGAAGAGCCGGTCAGCTATAAAGCGGACAGATATGAAGCGAGTAGCGGAAAAGCGGTTGGCGGATACCGGGTCCTATCGCGTCAGGCTGATCTATTTCGTCCGGGGCTATGCCGTGAGCTGCCCCGCTTTGCCAGGCTGCTGGTCGCAGGGGGAGACGCGCGACGAGGCGCTGCGGAACATTCGTGCGGCGATTCAAGACTATCTCGCCGCGCAGCGAATGATGCGAAGCAAGCGGCCATGATCCTCAACCTTCTCAGCCTCGGGCGGGTGCCGTACGGCGAAGGACTCGAACTGCAGCGGCGGCTCATCGAAGCGCGGCATGACGGGCGCATCGGGAACACGCTGGTGCTGCTCGAGCATCCGCCGGTGCTGACGCTGGGGCGGAATGCGAGCCGGGCAAACATTCTGGCGACCGACGAGTTCCTAGCGTATCGCGGCATCGAAGTGCACGAGATCAATCGCGGCGGCGATGTGACGTATCACGGGTCGGGGCAACTGGTGGGGTACCCGATCTTCGACCTGCGCAGCTTCACGCCTCGGCTGGGCGCGGTGGATTTTGTGCGGCGGATCGAGGAGGCGCTGATCCGGGCCTGCGCGGATTTTGGCGTGATGTGCACGCGCGTGAAAGGCCGGACGGGCGTGTGGACGCCTGCGGCGGGCGGCCTCTTGGAGAAGAAAATCGCAGCGATCGGGGTGCACATCGCGCGCGGGATTACGTCGCATGGGTTTGCGCTGAATGTGACGCCGGACCTGAGGGATTTCGAGCTGATTGTGCCGTGCGGGATCGGGGATCGCGAGGTGACGAGCCTGGAGCGCGAGGCCGATCCGCCGCCGGCGATGGAGGCCGTGCGCAATGCCGTGGCGCGGCAGTTTGGGAGGGTCTTCGAGCATCAGGTGCTGGCCGTGGAGTCGCTGGGCGACTTGCTGCCGGAGTCGGCGCTGCCCGCGTGCAAATGACAGCAATCTATAATCGTATTTTGTGCCCAGAGCATCACTTGGGTGGAGAGATGCCGGAAATCCTCAGGGGCTAAAGCCCCGGTTTCATCGGACTTAATTAAACGGCACGACTGAAGTCGTGCCCTGATACAAGGCTAACGGCACGGTTCAAGTTGTACCCTGATGCAAAGCGAACGGCATGGCTGAAGCGTGCCGTGATACAAAGCCGGATTCGGAGTTCCTCGTGGCTCTGCATCCCATCCGGTTCAACGCGGAGAAGAAGATTCCATGCCAACTGACGTACGGATGCCCCAGATGGGCGAGTCGATTTTCGAGGGCACCATCACGAAATGGCTGAAGAAGCCGGGCGACACGGTGCAGCGCGACGAGCCGCTCTTCGAGATTTCGACGGACAAGGTGGACGCAGAGATTCCCTCCCCCGCGGCGGGCGTGCTGACCGAGATTCGAGCCGCGGAAGGCTCGACGGTCCAGGTGAACAGCGTCGTCGGCGTGATTGGCGAATCAGGCAGCGCGGTGGCTGCGGCGAAAAGTTCGGCACCAGCGAAAGTCGAAGAGACGAAAGCCGCGGCGGCGGCGGAGCAGGCGCAGATCACCCCAGTGAGCAAGCTCGCCGGGGGCCCCGACGAGCCTCCCGTGCCGTCAGAAGCGGCTCCGGAAAAAGGCGGAGCGCGGCACGATGTGATCATGCCGCAGATGGGTGAGTCGATCTTCGAGGGCACGATCACGAAGTGGCTGAAGAACGTGGGCGACACGGTGCAGCGCGACGAACCGCTGTTCGAGATCTCGACGGACAAGGTGGATGCGGAGATTCCGTCGCCGGCGGCGGGCGTGCTGAGCGAGATCAAAGTGCAGGCGGGACAGACGGCGCAGATCAACACGGTGGTGGGCGTTATCGGAGGGGCTGCCGGTGCTTCTTCGGCTGAGACGAAGCCATCTGCCGCTTCGAATGGATCTGTTCCCGTGCCAACGCCGGCGGCCGCGCAGGTTCTGGTGAGTGCTCCGGCTCCCGAGCCGGTGGCGGCAGAAGCCGAGCATGTACGCTCTTCGCCGCTGGTGCGGAAGATTGCGCGCGAGAACAACGTGAATCTGGCGGCAGTGCCGGGCACGGGTGCGGGCGGACGCGTAACGAAGGAAGACATTCTGGCGTACATCGAGAAAGGTCCCGTAGCTGTTGCGACGCGACCGGCGGCGACCGCTGCGCCGAGCAAGCCTGTCGCGCCAGCGGCTCCGATCCCGGGCGAGCTGATGCCGCTGAGCCGAATGCGGTCGATCATCGCGCAGCGGATGGTCGAGTCGAAGCACACGGCGCCGCACGTGCACACGGTCTTCAAGATCGATTTCACCCGGATCGTGAAGCTGCGCGAGAAGGAAAAGAGCAAGTACGAGCAGCGCAATGGCGTGAAGCTGACGTACATGCCGTTCATCGCGCGGGCGGTGATCGCGACGCTGCGGAAGATGCCCATTGTGAACGCGTCGCTGGAAGGCGATGCGATCCGCTACCACGCCAACATCAATCTGGGCATCGCGGTGGCGCTGGACTGGGGATTGATTGTCCCGGTGATCAAGGAGGCCGAGGAGAAGAGCTTCCTCGGTATTGCGCGGGCCATCGCCGATCTGGCGGAGCGGGCGCGCGGCAAGAAGCTCAAGCCGGACGAGGTGGGGTCGGGCACGTTCACGATCACGAATCCGGGGATTTTCGGCGAGCAGTTCGGGACGCCGATCATCAATCAGCCGGAGAGCGCGATTCTGGGGGTTGGTGGCCTGTTCAAGGAACCGGCGGTGGTGACCACGGAGGACGGCACGGATTCGGTGACGATCCGCAGCTTCCTGCACCTGACGCTGGGCTTTGACCACCGGATCATCGACGGCGCCGACGCGGGCAAGTTCATGGCCGAGGTGAAAAAATATCTGGAGAACTGGTCGGAAGAGATCGGCTGAATGCAGCTAGGGGCCGGATAGCTGAGAACCGGTCACCCAAAGTCCGGTCAGCCTGGAAACGGCCAGCGAAGAACAAAAACATAAACAAGCAGCAAAAAGCCGGATGGGCCGAGTGGCCTGTCCGGCTTTTTGCTGCGCGATGACTGGGAATCTAATGGCAAAGGCTGTAGTGGTGGACCTGCGTCTGCTACGCAGAGGGTGATGATCGCCAGAAAGAGTGCCAGTACAACGAAGCCGATATAACGAAGGACTCGGGAACGCGCCGACATGGGCGAACTCCAGCGGCAGCAGAGCGGATTCCGCAGTCGGTTGAGCTACAGCAGCCGCTGTGCTTCGAGGACGCGGTCGATGGCTTCCTGCGATGTAGAGCCGACGGCGGAGAGATGGCCCATCTTGCGGCCTTTGCGGGGCTGGTGCTTTTCGTAGAGGTGCACGCGGACGCCGGGAACGGCGAGGGCGCGATCGAAGCGCGGACTATAGTCGAGCCATAGGTCGCCGAGGAGGTTGGCAATGGCGGCGGGCTGGACGACGGAGACATCGCCGAGGGGCAGGTCGCAGACGGCGCGGACGCACTGCTCGAACTGGCTGGTGACGCAGGCGCGCTCGCTGGCGTGGTAACTGTTGTGGGGGCGCGGGGCGAGTTCGTTGACGAGCAGGTCGCCGGATTTCGTGAGGAACATTTCGACGGCGAGGAGGCCTTCAAGGGTGAAGGAGTCGGCGATGGCGCAGGCTAACTTTTGCGCGCGCGCCTCGATTTCCGGCGAGATGAGCGAGGGGATTACGCTCCAGGCGAGAATCTGGCGCTCATGGCGATTCGTGGCGGAGGGAAAGCTTTTGGTTTCGCCGCGGGGCGAGCGCGCGACCATGACGGAGATTTCAAGGTCGAGGTCGAGTGCCTGCTCGGCGACGCAGGGTTGCTGGCCGAGCAGACGCCAGGCGTCTTCCGCCGTCATTGAATCGCCGAAGCCGAGCTTGACTTGGCTGCGGCCGTCGTACCCGCCGTGGGCGCTTTTGACGAAGCATTTTGGGCCGAGGACAGCGACGGCTTCCTGCATGTCCTCGCCGGAGCGGACGACATGCCAGGGGCCGAGAGGGAATCCGCGCTCGCGTAGCCAGTCCTTCTGGCGGATGCGGTTCTGGATGACGCGGAGCAGGTCGGCGGAGGGGCGGACGGGCGCGTGCTGCGCGGCGGCTTCCAGGGATTCGAGCGAGACCTGCTCGATTTCGAGGGTGACGACATCGGAGCCACGGGCGAGATCGGCGGCGGCGTGCGCGTCGTTCCAGGCGCCCTCAAAGCAGGCGTCGACCACAAAGCGCGCAGGACAGGAAGGGTCGGGATCCATGACCTGCACGCGATAGCCGAGGGAGCGCGCGGCCATGGCGACCATGCGGCCAAGCTGGCCGCCACCGAGGATGCCAATCGTCGAGCCGGGGAGGATGGAGGTCATTCAGGCAGACCCTGGACGAGGACTTCCTGGGTACGGGCGGCGCGCCAGGCGCGGAGGTGCTCGCGAAGATCGGGGTCGGTGGTGGCCAGGATTTCGACGGCGAGGAGGCCGGCGTTCGCGGCGCCGGGCTTGCCGATGGCGAGCGTGCCGACCGGGACGCCTTTGGGCATCTGGACGATGGAGAGGAGCGAGTCGATGCCCTGGAGCGCGGTAGCCGGGATGGGCACGCCGAGGACGGGAACGAGAGTTTTTGAGGCCAACATGCCGGGAAGATGAGCGGCGCCGCCGGCTCCGGCGATGATGACGCGGAGGCCGCGAGACTCGGCT
>JASHRH010000082.1 GCA_030037475.1 Acidobacteriaceae bacterium | reverse complement strand
GCCGCAGAGGGTAATCCGCACCTTATAGTTGTGTCCGTGCGGATTCTCGCACTTCCCTTTGTAATTCCGCAGATAGTGTCCCGAGGAAAATCCGCGCTCGACGGTGACTTCGTACATGTGGGTTCTCAGGGGCAGTGATTCTGCCCTGATTCGATTCTACCGGGCGATTACCGGTCGGGCCGATTCTCACCCCGCTGCCGCATCCGCCGCTCCTCGGTGCGACGGTCGATCTGCTCGAAGAGCGCGGTCATGATCCCGAACAGCGCGACCAACAGCCCTCCCACGGTCAGGAACAGCGCCGTCGTCCTCCACAGCGTCCCATTGGCCGGAAGCATGGGTTGCGTATGGCTCGACACCAGCGACATGATGAAGGAGATCGCCGCGAACAGCAGCATCACGCCGGCCAGGATGTACAGATTGCGGGCCACGCTTCTATCGTAACTGGCTCAGCGCAATCCCATGCGCCCCTGCACGGACGCGAGAAGTTTCTCCGGGTCGTATCCGATGCCGTCCTTGTACACCGTGTCCACCTTCTCCACATCCGCGATGTTCTTCGCGGGGTTGCCATCCACCACCACCAGGTCCGCATCTTTCCCGACGGCGATGGTTCCAAAGCGATTGGTTTCACCCAACCAGATCGCCCCGTTTTCCGTCGCCACGTGGATCGCCTCTTCCGGCGTGAACCCCGCCTCCACCAGCAGCTCCAGCTCGCGCTGATCGCCAAATCCCGCCAGCACGCCTCCATAGCCCGTGGGATCGCACCCCGCCATCAGCGTGCCGCCCTGTTTCACAAAATCGCGCTCGAACTGCATCTCCATTTGCAGCATTCGTGCTCCCAGCGCAGGTTCGGGACTCTTCACCGCCCGCTCGGCAATCGCCGCCCGCGTCGTCATGAAGCTGCCCCACGCGTCGGGCAGCAGCGATTCACGCACGCGCATCTCCTCGCTGAGCGGCGGCCGGTTCGGCGCAAAGCTCTCGAAGATCGCCAGCGTCGACGTCACCGCAACGTGGTGCGCGATCAGATCGCGGATCGTTCCCTGAATCTGCGGCCCCTCCACATCCAGCTTCGCCAGGGCCTCCTCACCCTGGAGCTGACCCGGACAAACGCCTTCCTGCTTGCCCGGCGTGAACTCCGTGTCCACCACCAATCCGTGTTCCAGATTGTCGATGCCCAGCGCCGCCGCTTCCTGGAATCCCACGGCGCACAAATGCCCCGTGATCTTCAGCCCGTGCGCGTGCGCCGCATCAATCGCCGCCTTCAGCTCCCGCGGCGTGATGTGCATGTACGCCTTGAACGACGTCATTCCCTCGGCGGCCCAGTAATTCACCAGCCGCGCCGCGTCGTCCGGCCCGGTGAGGGTGTGCAGTTGTGGTCCGATGGACGGCGATCCCTCCAGGTAGGGGCTGGTCAGGAACAGCTTCGGTCCGGGAATCTTTCCCGCGTCGATCAGTTGTTTCACCGAAATGTCGGTATACGGCTCGACGCTGCCAGCCGTGCGCGCCGCTGTCACTCCAGCCGCCAGATACAGCCGCGGCGCCGAGTCCGCCATTTCTCCGTAGAGAGGCAAAAGCCCCGGCCCGCCATCCGGAAGGGGGTAAAACAGATGTTCGTGCATCATGACGAGGCCAGGAAAGACCGTCTCGCCGGTTAAATCGAGCACCTTCGCGTTCGCCGGCGTCAACTGATCCGTTTGCTGCGGCCCTGCGTACGTAATTTTTCCGTCCTGAATGACGATAGTCTGATCGTCTCTCTCCGGCGCGCCGGTCCCGTCGATCACCCGGACGTGTTCCATCACCACCGCCGGCGCATCGACCTTCACAAACGGTTTCAGCCCGTTCGGAACCTGCCCTGCCGCCGCGGCGCACCCCAGGGCCGCGCAAATCCCCGTTCCTATCCAAAGCCGCATCGCTGAACCTCCCGGAATTCGGAGGTTCCACTTTCGCCGCTGGACTGCTGCGCCGTCAAGCGCGCGCGAAGAACGCCTCTACGTCGCGGATCTCGCGGGTGATGCGATAGGGCGGCAGGCTTTCCAGAAAAATCCGTCCGTACCGCTGCCGCTCCAGCCTGGGATCGAGCAGCATCAGCACGCCGCGGTCGTCCAGCGACCGGATCAGCCGCCCGAAACCCTGCTTCAGCGTGATCACCGCCGACGGCACCTGATACTCGAAGAACGGCTTGCCGCCCGCCTCTTCAATCGCCCGCATGCGCGCCTGGACCACCGGGTCGCTCGGCACCGCGAAGGGCAGCCGGTCCACGATCACGCAGCTCAGCGCCTCGCCCTGCACGTCGACCCCCTGCCAGAAGCTCGACGTCCCGAAGAGCACCGCGTTGGGCGTTGCGCGGAACTCCTCCAGCAGAGCCTTGCGCGGCGCAGTGCCCTGCAGCAGCAGTGGATAGTTCACCTCGCAGAGGAGCCGCTCGTAGAGCTCCCGCATTTGCTGATAGCTGGTGAAGAGGCAAAATGCACGCCCGCGCGTGATCTCCAGCATTTGCCGGATGCGCCATGCCGCCTGATTCTGAAATCCCGGCTCGCGCGGGTCGGGCATTTCCGGCGGCAGGTAGAGCAGCGCCTGCTGCGGATAGCGGAAGTGCGAAGGCACAACCAGTTCTCGCGCCTCGTCCAGTCCCAGGCGCCTGCGCATGTGGGTGAAACCGCCCTGCACCGTCAGTGTCGCCGAGGTCAGCACCACGCTGGGATACGCTTCGAAGAGCAGCTCCCGCAGAATCTCAGAGACATCGATCGGCGTAGCCTGGAGATGCGTGCTCATCTGACGGCCGCTGCGGCGCTCCAGCCAGAAAACCGTGTTCCGATCCTGCGATTCCATCAGGAACTTCAACTGTTCGCGCATCGTTGCGGTTCGCCGGCGCAGCGGCTGTGCTTCGTCAGCGCCCTTCACGCGCTCCAGCTCGCCCTCCATCCGGTGCAGCGCGTTCAGGACGCCCAGATAGATATCTCCCTGCGTCTCCAGGAACTCCTCGCGATTGGTGAAAGGGATGCGCCCATCGCTGCCGCTCCCGAATCCGTTGCCGCGACTCTCAGCGCGCGTCGGGAGGGCCGCGAAAAACATCCGTGCGCGCTCGCGGATCATCTGCGCCGCTGCGACCACTTCCGCGTTCAGCTCTTTCCTTGCGCGCAGCAGCGTCTCAACGTCGCGGGCCAGCTCCTCGAAGCGGACATTGCTCAGGCTCACGCCGAAGTAGCTCGATGCGGTGTCTTCCATCTCATGCGCCTCGTCGAAGATCACCACCCCGGCTTCCGGCAGCACGCCCGCATCCGGAGCGCCACCCGCCTGCTGCCGCACCGCCATATCCGCGAAGAACAGGTGGTGATTCACGATCACCACATCGCTTTCCGCCGCCCGGCGCCGCATTTCCGTGATGAAGCATCGCTGATAGTCCGGGCAGGCCTGGCCCAGGCACGCCTCGCTGCGCGCATCCAGCTTCGCCCACACCAGGCTCGCTTCGGGCAAATCGTCGATCTCCGCCCGGTCGCCGGTCTCCGTCGTCTTTTCCCACTCGGCGATGGCCTGATATTGCGAGACCTCCTCAAGTCCCGACAGGATGGGCTGGTTGCGCAGTGCAAACAGCTTGTGCCGGCACAGGTAGTTCGCCCGGCCTTTCATGTAGCAGACGGCCAGCGGCCCCAGCAGGGATTCCAGAAACGGCACGTCCTTGAAGAACAGTTGCTCCTGCAGGTTCTTCGTGCCCGTCGAGATGATCACCCTTTGCCCCGTGGCCGCGCACGCCCGCAGCGCCGGCAGCAGATACGCCAGCGTCTTGCCCGTGCCCGTTCCCGCTTCGACAATCAGGTGCCGCTGGTCGGCCAGCGCCCGTTCCACTGCCTGTGCCATCTCCAGTTGCCCTTTGCGGAACTCATAGGGCAGCGGCGACCGCGACAGGACGCCCCCTGGCGCGAAAAACTCATGCAGCGTGGGCAGCACAGGAGCGGAAGCAGAGTTCGGAGTCGAAGGCACGTCCCCTTCAGAATAGCCGCTTCTCCTGTGCACCCATCCCACACAGGAAAACTTCAGTCAGCCCTCTGTTCCACCGCGGGAAAATCCAGCATTTCCGAAGAGCTAAGGCACAAAACCGAAGGGCCGGACGACTCTCGCCCAGCCCTTCTGAACACTGACTCCTGATTTCTGCCTTACTGCTGCTTCCGCCCCGTTCCCTTCGGGTAAATGGAGTATGCCGACGCCGGATAGCGCAGTTTCACGGTGATGCGCCTGGTGGCTCCGGGCAATTTGTAGACCTGCCCGTAGGTCTGGAACCCATTCGCGATCACCTGCAGCAGCAGGTCCTGGCCAATGGGAATCAGGTTCAGGTTAGCCTGGCCATTCTCCTTCGTCCTCAGCTCCATGTTGCCCCAGGGCTTGTTGTCCTTCACGGGCTGGAAGACGACGGCCGCATTCTCCAGCGGCGTGCCGTCCGGCTTCAGCACCGTTACCGTGATGTTGCACGTCGGCGGCGGTTTCTTGATTTTGCGCGCCCGGCGATCGCCCCAGGCACATGGCAGAAGCATCAGCCCCACCGCCACCAGCGGCAGGCAACGGCGTAATCCCGCACGGATCATGTCCCCAATTTTAGTGCAGAGGCCCTCGCCGGGAAATGCCTTTTTCGCATCCGGGGAAACTGGCTCAGCGGCCTTCCGTCTATTCTATTGCCTGATGCTCCTGCTTCCAGCCCGTGGCATCTTTCTTCGCCGGCCGCCTGCCATCGTCGCCTCGGCCATTTTGCTCGTCACCGCCAGCGCGCACGCGCAAATCCCGCCCGTTCCCGATCCCACCGCCCTCGTCCGCCACGCCGTCGCCCTTCGCCTCGCCGAAGAAGCTTCGCACCAGCCCCTCCGTTTTGTCTTTCACAGGAAGGATGATCGCCGCGTCTTCACGCAGGAGATCATTGAAACATCAATGGGGGACGTCGCCCGGCTGGTCGCCGTGAACGGCGCGGCGCTCACGCCCGCCGCCGGCAAAGCCGAAGCAAACCGCCTCCATGCGCTCGCCGACAACCCGGCTCTCCAACAGCACCGCTTCCGCCGCGAGCAGGCCGACCAGGCCCGCGTCGATAAGCTGCTGCGCCTGCTTCCCGAGGCGTTCATCTATCGCTACGTCAACACTGAACCATGCTTCACCCTCGCGCCGGCGATTCCCATCCCCGGCGTTCCTCCTCCGTCGTCAGCCACCACAGGCGCGACCCCCTGGGGATGGTGCTACCACTTTACGTTCACGCCCAACCCGCACTGGAGCCCGCCCGACCTGGAATCCCGCATCCTCACCGCCATGGCCGGCGATGTCTGGATTGACGCCACCGGCGACCGCCTCCATCGCCTCACCGCTCATTTCATCTCCGACGTCGATTTCGGCTGGGGCATCGTGGGGCGGTTCGACCGAGGCGGCACCGTGTTTCTCGAACAGGATCGGCTCTCCGGAAATGACTGGGAGCTGAGCCGCATGAAACTCGATCTCACCGGAAAGGTCCTGCTGGTCAAAACGCTGCGCATCCACATCGACGAAATGATGGGCGATTTCCAGCCGGTTCCACGGAACCTCGACTACCGTCAGGCTATCCAGATGCTGCTGGCTTCGCCACCCTCAGCCGCCGGCAGCCTGGGCCATCGCTGATTCGCGCCTGCAACTGCTCTCTCCCGCTATACTCGCTGCATCATGAAATTTCTGCGTGCGTTCGCTGTTTTGCTCGTCCTGCCGCTCGCGGCCGTTCCGTCCTCTTTTGCCTGGGGCAGCAAGGGCCATTCGATGATCAACCATCTGGCCGCGGAGAGCCTGCCGGAAAGCGTTCCCGCCTTTCTCCGCACGCCCGCCGCTATTGACGAGATCACTTACCTCGGTCCCGAGCCGGACCGCTGGCGTTCGCCCGCAGAGCCGGAGCTCGTGGCCGCCCAGGCGCCTGACCACTTCATCGACATGGAGCTCGCCGACCTGCTCGGCACGCTGCCGCGCGAGCGCTACCAGTACATTGCCGCGCTCTATGCCTACGGCTTGACGCATCCCAAACTCGCCTCGGAAATGCAGCCGGACCGCGTCGGCTTCCAGCCCTACATCACCGAGGAAGTCTGGGAGCGGCTGAAATCCGCGATGCGCGACTACCGCCAGCTCAGCGCCGCGCACCAGGACACCGCGCCCGTCGAAGCCGCCATCCTCTTCTACACCGGCTGGCTCGGGCACTACGTCGGCGACGGGTCGCAGCCGCTGCACACCACGATCGAATACAACGGCTGGACCGGACCCAATCCCAACGGCTACACCACCGACCATCAGATTCACTGGCAGTTCGAGAGCCAGTTCGTCGACGCAGCCATCAGCGAGTCCGACGTGCAGCCGCTAATGACCGCACTTCACCCCATCGGCGACGAATGGACCGATTATCTTGCCTATCTGCATCACACCAACTCACTCGTCGAACAGGTCTACCAGCTCGACAAGGTACACGACTTCGACGGCACGGGCACGGCGGAGTCACGGCACTTTACGGCAGAGCGTCTGGCCGCGGGCGCGTCGATGCTCCGCGACCTGATTGTCGCGGCCTGGGTGAAGAGCGCGGAGCCGGTGCCGGAGTGGCA
Organism: Acidobacteriaceae bacterium; assembly: GCA_030037475.1. Classification (GTDB taxonomy): domain Bacteria; phylum Acidobacteriota; class Terriglobia; order Terriglobales; family Acidobacteriaceae; genus Palsa-343. The sequence goes on along the minus strand of JASHRH010000082.1, from coordinate 15,755 downwards.
CCACGCGGAGACGAAGCCGGGGACGAGTGCGGCGACGAAATGACTCAGAGGCGAGAAAGTAAAATTATTTCGCCAGAGTCGGAATGAGGCGGGTCAGCAATTCCGCCAGCCGTGCCTCGACCGCGCGTCCCGTCTCCAGCACCTCTTCGTGGCTCAGCGGAGTCGCCTGAATGCCGGCTGCCAGGTTCGTGACGCAGCTAATCCCCAGCACCTCGATCTCCATCTGCCGCGCAACGATCGTCTCCTGCACCGTGGACATGCCGACCAAATCCGCGCCCATGGTGCGGAAGGCACGGATCTCTGCCGGCGTCTCGAAGCTCGGACCCAGCACGCTGACGTAGACGCCCTCTTCGAGATCCAAATCCATGTCCTCCGCCGTGTCCTTCGCTAATGCCCGCAGCCGCGCCGAATAGGCATCGGACATGTCGAAGAAGCGCAGGCCGCATCGCTCGTCGTAGGCTCCCGACACCGGATTCCGCCCGCTCAGGTTGATGTGATCGGAGATCAGCACCAACTGTCCCTGGCGAAATGCCGGATTGATGCCGCCGGCGGCATTCGTCAGCACCAGCGTTTTCACGCCGAGACGTCCCAGCACGCGCACGGGAAACGTGACTTCGTCGGAGCTGTAGCCTTCGTACGCATGGACGCGCCCCTGCATCACGGCAACGGAAACGCCGCTGATGGTCCCGATGAGGAGCCGCCCGCTGTGACCCGGGACAGTCGACTGCGGGAAGTGCGGAATCTCCGCGTATGGAACGGCCGCCGCCTGCTCCACCTGGCTGGCAAACGATCCCAGACCAGAGCCGAGCACGATGCCAATCTTCGGTCGCAACGCAGTACGGGCAAGGACGAACTGCGCTGCCTCGCTGGCCTTGTCGAAAAGTGTGCTCGCCATGGTTACTTAATCAAAATCCCCACGATCGATGCTGACATCAGGTTGGCCATCGTTCCCGCCAGCATCGCCCGCAGGCCAAGCTTTGCCAAATCGTGGTACCGGTTCGGCGCCAGCGCGCCGATGCCGCCGATCTGGATCCCGATGGAGCTGAAATTCGCGAAGCCGCACAGCGCGAAGGTTGCGATGGTCACCGATTTTGCCGCCAGCAGGCCCTGGTGGGCATAACCGCCGAGATACGTGTAGGCCACCAGCTCGTTCAGCACCATGCGCGTACCCAGCAGATTGCCGACTCGCGGCGCATCGTGCCAGGGAATCCCAATGAGCCACGCTATCGGCGCGAAGATCCAGCCCAGCACCGTGTTGAGGCTGCTCGGGAACCAATGCAGCAGGTGGTTGTGCACACCCCCCATCATCCCGTTGGCCAGCGCGATCAGCGCCAGGAAGGAGATGAGCATGATGCCCACATTGAACGCGAGGCGCCCGCCGTCCATCGTTCCGCGCGCCAGCGCGCCCAGAAAGTTCTCCTGCTTGTGCTCCTCCGTCTCGGGCAGATGCACCACGCCTTCGGTGGCCGGCTTCTCGACCTCCGGCACCAGCATTTTCGAGATCAGGATCGTGCCTGGCGCCGTCATGATCACCGCTGCGAGCAGGCTGCTGGCGTTGATGCCAAATGCGATGTAGGCCGCCATGATGCCGCCGGAGACGTGCGCCATGCCGCTGGTCATGATGCACATCAGCTCGGAGCGCGTCGCGCCGGGCAGAAAGGGGCGAATCGTCAGCGGCGCTTCGGTCTGCCCCATGAAGATGCTGGCCGCCACGTTCAGGCTCTCCGCGCCGGAGATCTTCATCGTCCACAACATCGCCTTTGCGAAGGCGCGAATAATGAGCTGCATCACGCCCAGGTAATAGAGGGCCGCGAAAAGCGCCGAGACGAAGATGATCGTGGGCAGCACCTGGAAGGCGAAAAAGCCAGGTCCGAAGTGGGAGGGGAAGAGTGTTCCCATCCTCGAATGCTGCGCTCCCAGATCTCCGAAAATGAATTCCGACCCGTCAAAGGAATAACTCAGCAGCCTGTCCACGCCGTAGCCCGCGCCGTGCAGCATGCGCTGGCCGAAGCTCCACTTCAGCACCAGAAAGGCGAAGACGACCTGCAGGCTTATCCCCCAGATCACCGTCCGCCAGCGGATCGCTCTGCGGTTGGTCGAAAAGATCCATGCCAGCAGCAGCATGGTCAGCAGTCCCAGCACACCCGTGAACCGAGCCAATTCTTTCTCCTGTGAGGACCTTTCAATCCTATGTGCGCTGCGCGGACTTGAGGAAGATATTTTTGTTCTCTTCGGAAATAATCCGCCTGACCAGCGGCGGCGGCTGGACTGGCGCGTCCCCGATCGCCAGCGCTTCGCGCAGCAGCTCTTCCGGCTCGATCAGGCGCGCCTCGTCCTCGGCAAACATCGTGGCCAGTGGCTGACCGGCTTCGATCTTCATACCCAGCTTTGCATGCATCTCCAGGCCCGCGTGCGCTTCTACCGGTTCGCCGGCGCGCTCGCGGCCCGCACCCAGCCGCTGCACGGCCCAGCCCACCTTCGTGCAGTCGGCGGCCGTGAAGTATCCACTCTTTGGTGCGTGGAAGACGCGCCGGAACCTCGGCTGGTGAAAAGCTTCACCCGCATCGAGCGCCTGCACATCTCCGCCCTGTGCCACGACCATCTCGCGAAAAATCCGCAACGCCGACCCATCCTTCAGTTTCGCTTCCGCCACGGCGCGCCCTTCGTCCGCGCTCGCCGCTTTGCCGCCCAGGTGAATCATCCATCCGGCAAGCACCAGCGAAATCTCCCGCACATCCTCGCTCAGCGGATGGCGCTCGCCGCGCAAGAGCGCCATCGATTCCTGAATTTCGACCCAGTTGCCGGCAAACCGCCCCAGCGGCTGGCTCATGTCGGTCAGGATGGCGACGGTCTTTGTACCCGCGCGCTCGCCCGTCGCCGCCATCAGCGCCGCGAGAAAATTCGCGTCGTCTTCGTTGCGCAGAAACGCCCCGGACCCGGTCTTCACGTCGATCACCAGGGCGTTCAGTCCCGCAGCCAGTTTTTTGCTCATGATCGATGCGCAGATCAGATACGGGCTCTCCACCGTCGCCGTCCGATCACGCAGGCTGTAGAGTTTGCGGTCTGCCGGAACCAGATTCTTCGTCTGCCCCACAATCGACGCGCCGCACTGTTCCAGCACCTGCCGCATCTCCGCGAGCGAGAGCTGGGTGCGGTATCCAGGAATCGACTCCAGCTTGTCCAGCGTGCCGCCCGTGTGCCCCAGCGCGCGCCCGCTGATCATCGGATCGGCCAATCCCGCTGCGGCGGCCAGCGGCGCTGCCAGGAACGACGTCTTGTCGCCCACGCCGCCGGTCGAGTGCTTGTCCACGGTCCTGCGCCCCAGCCCTGCGTGATCCAGCACCTCGCCGGAGTATCGCATCGCCGTGGTCAGCGTATCCAGCTCGCGCAGCGAAAGACCGCGCAGAAAGACCGCCATCAGCCAGGCTGAGAGCTGCTCTTCGGGAATCGTCTCCCGAGCCGCGCCCTGCACGATGTAGCGAATCTCTTCGTCGGTCAGCTCGTTCCCATCCCGCTTCTCCCGGATCACGTCAAACGCGTGCAGGCTCATCGCGCCTCCGGCACGAAGTGGAAGCAGATGGGGAAAATCTCTGCGAAAGACATCGTCTCCCAGCCCTGCTCGCCAGGAAACGTCACGACCGCATCCGCCGTCACGAATTCGCTCATCACCTGGCGGCACGCGCCGCAGGGCGGGCAAGGAGCGCCGGCGGCATTCGCCACGGCGACCGCGGCAATCTTCGCTCCTGCTCCGTGCTCGCTGATGGCGCGGAAGAGCGCGTTCCGCTCGGCGCAACTGGTCAGCCCGTAGCTCACGTTTTCCACGTTGCAGCCGGTCACCACGCTGCCATCGTCGAACAGCAGCGCCGCTCCCACATAAAACTTCGAATACGGCGCGTAAGCCCGCTTCGTGGCTTCCTGCGCGGCTGCCCGCAACTGCTCCAGTACAGCATGATCGATTGGCATAACCTTCTGAGCGTAATCGCTGGCGGACGCAAGGGCAACCACTTCTCAAGTTCCTTCGGGAACAACCGATAAGCCTCCTGTGGATGACCTCACGCGCGAATTCCTGCTCGAAAGCCAAGAGGGCCTCGACCGCATGGAGCGGGGCCTGACCGAGCTGGAGTCGCGCCCCGCCGACGCTGAGCTCCTCGCCGAAATTTTCCGCTCTGTTCACACCATCAAGGGCACCACCGGTTTCCTCGGTTTTCCCCGTCTGGAAGCGCTTGCCCACGCGGGAGAAGACCTCCTTGGCCTGCTGCGCGACGGCCGGCTGAAAGCGAACCCGGACATCATCAGCGGCCTGCTCGCGCTCCTCGACCGCCTGCGCGGCATTCTCCGCTCCATCGAAACCAGCGGCGGCGAAGGCGAAGCTGGCCTTGAGGACCGCGTGACGATTGCCCGTCTGGAAGCTCTGCAGCGCGCGGAAGCATTCGTGCCAGGCGGCGCTGCGGAGAGCTCCGTGGAATCCGCAGCCGCCGCCGCGCCAACTTCGCCAGCACGCCATTTCTCAAGAGGCAAATCGCGCCGCCCCAGCCCGTCACGTCCACTTTCGCCTCTCCGGGACCAACCCGCAGAGGCAGGGCCGCAGGGGAACGAACCCGCCGCTCCGCCCGCGCCGGAAGAGCCGGAACCAGCTTCCGCTTCCGTCCGGAAAAAAGCGGCATCGTCCCCTCGGCCCAGGGCTGCAGCCGGCCCATCCGCGCCCGTCGCGACCGGCGTTTCCCCGGAGTCGGCCACCGCGGACTCAACCCTCCGCGTCGATATCGAGCTGCTCAACCGCATCATGAACCTGGTCGGCGAGCTGGTGCTCACGCGGAACCAGATCCTTCAGGCCAGCAGCGCCGACGCCGCTTTTGCCCCGCTCGGCCGCCGGCTCGATATGGTCACCGCCGACCTGCGCGAAGCCGTGATGAAGGCGCGCCTGCAACCCGTCAGTCACGTCTTCTCGCGTTTCCCCCGCCTGGTGCGCGATCTCGCCCGCTCCCTCGGCAAGCCCGTCCGTCTCGAGCTCGAAGGCCAGGAAACGGAGCTGGACAAAAGCCTTCTTGAAGCCATTCGCGATCCCCTCACGCACGCCATCCGCAATGCCGTCGATCACGGCATCGAGGATGCGCCAGTTCGCGCTGCTGCCGGGAAGCCCGCCGAGGGGCTGGTGCGCCTGTGCGCCCGCCACGAGGGGGGCCATGTGCTGGTCGAGGTTCACGACGATGGCGCCGGCATGAATATCGAGCGCATCCGCGCCAAAGCTCTGGAACGCGGCCTTGTCTCCGCTGCCCGCGCCGCGCAGATGAGCGAGCGCGAAGTTCTCCAGCTCGTCTTCCTGCCCGGCTTTTCGACCGCCGACGCCGTGACCAGTGTCTCCGGCCGGGGCGTCGGCATGGATGTGGTCCGCACCAACGTGGAAAGAATCGGCGGCAAAGTCGAAATCGACAGCCATCCCGGACGCGGCACCATCCTTCGCCTGCGCATTCCTCTCACGCTGGCCATCATCCCCGCGCTTATCGTCCGCAGCCGCGGCCAGAACTTCGCTATCCCGCAGTCCGCGCTGGTCGAGCTGGTGCATCTCAGCAGCGAAGAGGTGGCCACTCGCATCGAGTGTCTCGAAAACGCCGCGCTCTATCGCCTGCGCGGCCGCCTGCTCCCGCTGCTCTTTCTCGACCGTCTGCTCCACCAGCTCCCGCGCGAATCCGCCGCCTGCGATATCGCCGTGCTCAATGCCGACGGACGCCGTTTCGGACTGGTTGTCGACAGCCTCGCCGATCCCGAAGAGATCGTCGTCAAGCCGCTGGCCACCGTGCTCCGTGAAATCGGCTTCTACTCGGGCGCGACCATTCTCGGCAACGGCGAAATGGCCCTGATCCTTCATCCGGGCGCGATCGCGCAAAGCGCCGGCATCGGCCTCGCCGAGGAAACCCCCGAACCCGCCAGCGACGCTGCGGCGTGCTCCGGCCGCGATGACTTCCTGCTGGTTGAAACCGGCGGTCAGCCGGCTGCTCTGCCCCTGGAAACTGTCGTCCGCATCGAGCGGATTCCCCGCTCTCGCATCGAGCGTGCCGGCTCTCGCCCTGTCCTCCGCTTCGACGAGGAGCTGTTGCCGCTCAGCGAAACCACTGAGAAAGTCGCCGATCCCAACGCGCAGACCACTGTCGTCGTCTGCCGTGACGGGGCACGCCAGGTCGGCTTCGTCGTCTCCCGCGTTCTCGACGTGGCCTCGGGCCATTCACTCCGGCAAGCCGGCGCGGCCTCATCAACCCCGGGCGTCACACTGCTTCGTGACCGTGTTACCACGATCGTCCCGCTCTCCTCCATTCCAGCGCTCGAATCCGCTGAAGAGCCTCCTGCCTCCGGGGAGCAGCCATGATCGCGGGCACTCAGGAATCAGCCCAGGAAGTCTGTTCTCTGCGCGTCGGAGACACGGTGTTTGCCGTGCCCATTGCCCGCATCCTCGAAATTCTCGGCAAGCCTTTCCTGCAGCCGGTGCCGCTGGCGCCGGATTTTGTGGGCGGCCTCGTCCACTACCGCGGCGAGGTCCTCACCGGCATCTCCCTGCGCCGGCTGCTCGATATGGATCCCGCTCCGTCTCCCGAGGACGTGCTCGTCTTCGAGTCCCCGGCGGGGCCTTTCGGACTCCTTGTCGATTCTGTCGGCGAAGTGCTCAGCGTCTCCGCCGCCGCGTATGAGCCCAATCCTTCCACGCTCGACAGCTGCTGCCAGGCCCTCTTCGCCGGCGCCTGGAAGCTTCCGGATCGCCTCGTGGCCGCCCTCGATCCCGAGCGCCTCGACCCTCTGCGACTAGCCTCCGCCTTTGCGGATTCGCGGAAAGGATCCCATGCGCGTTCGGGTGGCTGACGATTCCTTCACAGCGGCTGGCCTCTTCGCCAAACTCCGCAGGACCGGCATGGAGGATGGGTGACCGTCCATCGCAAAATCCGTATCCTGCTGGCCGATGATTCCGCCGTCATGCGCTCCCTGCTGCGCATGGTCCTCGATCCTCAGCCCGAGCTGGAAATCGTCGCCGCCGCCGCCGATGGAGTGGAAGCCGTCGCCGCCTTCGACCGTCTTCATCCCGACCTCGTTCTCCTCGACATCGACATGCCTCGCATGAACGGCCTCGAAGCCCTCTCCGCGCTGCGGAGCCGCGACCTTCGCGTCCCGGTCATCATGTGCAGCACTCTCACCCGGCACGGCGCGCGCATCACCCTCGAAGCTCTCGCCCGCGGCGCGACGGACTATGTTCCCAAGCCCAGTGCTCAGCAAAACATTCGCGATGGCGTTGCAACCCTCACCCGCGATCTGGTCCCGAAAATCCTGGCGCTTTGCGCCGCTCAGTCCGTCTCTTCAGAATCCGCGCTGCCCATTCTTCCTGTCCCGCCAACCCCTCCCGCAGCGTCCGCCCTCGCGCCGCGTCTCGTCGTCGTCGGTGTCTCCACCGGCGGACCCGCCGCGCTCCAGGCCCTGCTCCCGCAGCTCCCCGCTTCCTTTCCACTGCCCATCCTCATCGTGCAGCACATGCCGCGACTGTTTACCGGCCTGCTCGCCAGCCGCCTCGACTCGCTCTGCTCTTTGCGCGTGCGGGAAGCCGCTTCCGGCGTCCGGCCTGAGCCGGGTTTCATCCACGTTGCCTGCGGTGACTGGCACCTCGAAATCGGCCGCGACTTCCGTCTCCATCTCAATCAGAACGCGCCCGAGCATTTCTGCCGGCCTTCCGTCGATGTCCTCTTCCGCTCCGCCGCTCTTGCCTGCTCCGGCCGGCTGCTCGCCATTGTCCTCACTGGCATGGGCACCGATGGACTTGCCGGCTGCCGCGCAGTGCGCGCCGCGGGAGGCGCCATCTTCGTCCAGGACGCCGCAACCAGCCTCATCTGGGGTATGCCCGGGGCCGTGGCCAGCGCCGGTCTGGCCGACCAGGTCCTGCCTCTTTCCGCCATCCCTGGCGAAATGATCCGCTTCGCCGGCGCTGCCCGCCCATCGCAGGCCGAGGCTCTGGCGGTATGACGCTCGCCGCCCACGATGTCGCGTACCTCCGCGCCCTCGTCGCGCGCAACTCCGGCAATCAGCTCGACACTTCCCACGACTATCTCTTCGAGTCGCGTCTCCAGCGCCTGATCCGCGCTCGCGGATTCCCTTCTGTCGCTCACCTGGTGGCGGCGCTGCGCTCCGCACCGGGTTCGTCCCTCGAGCGCTCCGTCGCCGAGGCCATGACCATCAACGAGACCAGCTTCTTTCGCGAGCCCGCTGCCTTTGACCTCCTTCGCGATTCCCTCCTGCCCGCGCTCATCGAGCGCCGCCGCGGCTGCCGTACTCTGCGGTTCTGGTCGGCTGCCTGTTCCAGCGGCCAGGAAACCTACTCTCTTTCCCTGCTCCTGTGCGAGCATTTCCCCCAGCTTGCCTCCTGGTCGATTGACATTCTCGGTACCGATCTCTCCGCTGGCATGATCGCGCGCGCTGCCGCGGGCCGCTATTCGCGTATGGAGGTCGACCGCGGTCTGCCCGCCCCGTTCCTCCTCAAATACATGGTTCAGGACGGCGACGAATGGGAAGTCTCGCCCGTGCTCCGCCTCCTCTGCCGCTTTCAGCGCCGCAACCTCTGCACTTCTCCAGCTCTCATGCAGCCCTGCGATGTCATTTTCCTCCGCAACGTGCTCCTCTACTTTCCGCCTGCTACCCGTGACCGCGTCCTGCAGACCATCCACCGCTCCCTGGCGCCCGACGGTATCCTGATCCTCGGCGCCAGCGAGCAGCTCCCCAGCGATGCGCACTGGAAACCTGTCCTCACGCCCAGAGCCGTCTGGTATTGCCCCCTGTCTGGCCGCTGATCGCGTACTCGTTCCCAGCCGCACGTTACGCGAGATTCCGTCGCACCTCCACTCGCAGCGATATCCTCACATCCAGGCATGTCGCCCGGAAGACCATCCTCGCAATCCGGCCCCTCCGCGACCGAAGATCCGCTCGCTCTTTTCCATCCGGTCACCCGGCAGTGGTTCCGTTCCGCTCTCGGCCAGCCCACGCCCGCGCAGGTTCTCGCCTGGCCGCCCATTGCCCGCGGCGAGAGCACGCTGCTGCTCGCCCCCACCGGCACCGGGAAGACTCTGGCTGCCTTTCTTTGGTGCCTCGATCGCCTGATGTTCCACGCCGAAGCCGCCCCCGAACAAACGCGCGTGCTCTACATCAGCCCGCTCAAGGCGCTTGCCGTGGACATCGAGCGCAATCTGCGCGGCCCGCTTGCCGGCATCGCCGATCTTGCCCGCCGCTCCGGCGTCTCCCTGCGGATTCCGGAAATCGCCATCCGCACCGGTGATACGCCCCAGAGCGAGCGCGCCCGCTTCCGCCGCCAGCCCGCCGACATCCTCATCACCACGCCCGAATCCCTCTATCTCCTGCTCACTTCGGAAGCCGCCGCCACCCTGCGCACCGTCGAAACGGTCATTGTCGATGAAATCCATGTGTTCGTCCCGACCAGGCGCGGCGCGCATCTGGCGCTTTCGCTCGAGCGCCTCGAGGCCATCGCCGCTCATCCTCTGCTGCGCCTCGGTCTCTCTGCCACACAGCGCCCGCTCGAAGAGGTCGCGCGCTTTCTGGCTGGACATGATCTCTCGACGGACTCCGCCCGTCCCGTCACGATTGTCAACGCCACATCTCCGAAACAGCTCTCGCTGCGCGTGGAAGTCCCGGTTGAAGACCTCGCGCCGGCCGCGTCGGCCGAACCCGGCAGCACCGCTCCCAGGCGCGCGTCCATTTGGACGACCATCCCTCCGCGCCTGCTTGAAATCGTTCGCCAGCGCCGGTCGACGCTCATCTTCGTCAACAACCGCCGCACCGCTGAACGTCTCGCCGGCGCCCTCAACGAGCTCGCTGCGCCCGAGGAACTCCCCATCGCTCGCGCGCATCATGGCTCGCTCGCCGCTGCCCAGCGCGCCGAAATCGAAGAGCAGCTCAAAGCCGGACGCATCCGGGCCCTCGTTGCCACGTCCTCGCTCGAGCTCGGCATCGACATGGGGGCCATCGACCTTGTTATCCAGATCGAGTCGCCGCCCTCCGTCGCCAGCGGCCTGCAGCGCATCGGCCGCGCGGGCCATCGTGTCGGCGTGGTCAGCGAAGGCATCCTGTTTCCCAAATACCGCGCCGATCTCATCGCCTGCGCCGCCGTCACCCGCGCCATGCACGAGCGGCACGTTGAGTCCACCGCCATCCTGCGCAATCCGCTGGACGTTCTCGCCCAGCAGATCGTCGCCATCGTGGCGCATCCTCCGCAGCTTGCCCTGCCGCGCGCCCGGGGCGAACGCCCGCGTGAAGCTGTGATTTCCGTCGACGATCTCTACGCCCTTGTCTGCCGCGCCGCGCCTTTCGCCACGCTCACGCGCGCCACACTCGAAAACGTTCTCGACCTGCTTTCCGGCCGCTATCCTTCCGACGAATTCGCCGAGCTGCGTCCGCGCATCACCTGGGACCGCACCGCCAACCACCTCACCCCGCGCGAAGGGGCGAAGAGCCTTGCCATTCTCAACGCCGGCACCATCCCCGACCGCGGTCTCTACGGCGTGTTTCTCTCCGGCGAACACAAAAAGCCTGTGCGCGTGGGCGAACTCGACGAGGAAATGGTTTTCGAGTCCCGCGTTGGCGATGTCTTCGCTCTTGGAGCGTCGACCTGGCGCATCGACGAGATCACGCACGACCGCGTTCTTGTCTCGCCCGCGCCGGGCGCTCCCGGCAAGCTGCCCTTCTGGCATGGCGATCAGGCCGGCCGCCCGCTGGAATTTGGCCGCCGCATCGGAGCGCTCGTCCGCGAACTGCGCGCGCTGCCGCCAAACGCCGCCATCAGCCGTCTCGTCCGCGAGCACGATCTCGACGCCCAGGCCGCCGAAAACCTTCTCCGCTTCCTCGCCGATCAGGCTGGTGCAACCACCGCAGTGCCCGATGACCGCACCGTCGTCGTCGAACGCATTCGCGACGAGCTCGGCGACTGGCGCGTTTGCGTCCTGACGCCCTTCGGCAATCGCGTGCATACGCCCTGGGCCATGGCCGCTGCCGCGCAAATCGAAGCTGCCGGCGGAACGCACGTCGAAACCATGGCCACCGACGACGGCTTCGTCCTGCGCTTTCCCGATACCGGTTCGACGCCCGACCCATCCCCGATTTTCCCCTCATCCGGCGCCGTCACCGATCTGGTCCTCCGCCAGCTCGCCGGGACTTCGCTCTTCGCCGCCAAATTCCGCGAAGCCTCGGCCCGGGCGTTGCTGCTGCCGCGCCGCCGCATGAATGCCCGCGCTCCGCTTTGGCAGCAGCGCAGACGCGCGTCGGATTTGCTCGCCGTCGCCGCGCAATATCCGGACTTCCCCATGATTCTCGAAGCGCATCGCGAGTGCCTGCGCGACATTTTCGACATGCCCGCGCTGGTTGACGTTCTCCGCTCCATCGAGAACCGTGACATTCAGGTGCACGTCGTCGATACGCCGAAGCCCTCGCCGTTCGCCGCCTCGCTCCTCTTTGGCTACGTCGGCAATTTCATCTATGAAGGCGATGCGCCGCTCGCCGAGCGCCGCGCCGCAGCGCTTTCCATCGATCAGTCGCAGCTGCGCGATCTGCTCGGCGAAGCCGATCTTCGTGAGCTTCTCGACCCCATCGCCATCTCTGAGGTTGAGGCGCACCTCCAGCTCCTGGGCGAATCGCATCGCATTCGGTCCGCGGATGGGATTCACGATCTGCTGCTCCGGCTTGGCGATCTCACGCGCGAGGAGCTGGCGGAGCGGCTGGCTTCGCCGGATTTGCTGAGTGCGATTCCGAAACTCGTTCGCGCTCGCCGGATTGTGGGAGTCGCGATTGCCGGCGAATCCCGATTCATCGCCGTCGAGGATGCAGCTCGCTATCGCGATGCCCTCAGGCTCAAACTCCCACCGGACCTTCCGAAATCTCTGCTCCAGCCAGTCCCTGCGCCCCTGCTCGAGCTTGTTCGCCGCTACGCGCGAACGCATGGTCCCTTCACGCTTCGGGAACCTGCGTCTCGCTTCGGGCTTGCCCCCAACATCGTCGAAGCCGCCCTGCGTACGCTCGTTCGCGATGGCCGCGTGCTCGAAGGCGGCTTTCGGCCGGGCAGTTCGCGCCGTGAATACTGTGACGCCGAGGCCCTCCGCCTCATTCGAAGCAAGTCGCTCTCACGATTGCGCAAGGAAATTGAGCCCGCCGAACCACGCCTCCTCGCCCACTTCGCAATGCACTGGCACGGCGTTCTGCAGAAGCGCCGCGGCCTCGACGCTCTTCTCGATACCATCGAGTCGCTCCAGGGCGCACCGCTGCCGGCTTCGCTGCTCGAATCGCAGATTCTCCCTGCCCGCATCGCCCGCTACGCGCCCGCCGACCTCGACACGCTCATCGCCGCCGGCGAGGTTGTCTGGTGCGGCGTCGATCCGATTGGGGAACGCGATGGCCGGATCGCTTTCTATCTCGCGGATCGCATCGCTGACCTGCTCCCGCCGCGCATGGGTCCAGCCGAGCCCCTCACGCCACGCGAAGAGGCGATCCTGGCCGAGCTCGCGCGCTCCGGTGCTACCTTCTTCGCCCAGCTTCACGAAGCCATCGGTGACGGCTATCCCGGCGAAACTGTTGACGCGCTCTGGTCGCTCGTCTGGCGCGGTCTCGTCACCAATGACACGCTCCACGCCCTCCGCGCCTTCATCGCCAGGCCGGAAACCTCGCGCTCCAGCAAGCGCATTCACAATCAGCCGACGTTCCGCTCCCGCCGCACTACGCCTCCCAGCGCACAGGGGCGATGGACTCCTGTTGTTGCGCCAGATCGCAGTACGTCAGTGTCGCAAACCGCATGGTCCCATGCCGTTTCACAGCAGCTTTTGCAGAGGTACGGTATCGTCACCCGCGAAACTGCCGCGCAGGAGAACGTTCCCGGCGGATTCGGCGCAGTCTATGAAGTGTTGAAGGCGCTGGAAGCTCAGGGAAAAATCCGCCGCGGCTACTTTGTCGCCGGCCTCGGCGCCGCGCAGTTCGCCCAGCCTGCTGCCGTCGAGTTGCTCCGTTCGCTGCGCGCCGCTGCGCCGGAAAAATCCGAGATGCTTGCCCTGGCCGCAGCGGATCCTGCGAATCCCTGGGGCAGCATCCTGCGCTGGCCGGACGCGGAAGACGTGTCGGCCTCGCTCACCCGCTCCGTGGGCGCTACCGTCGTCCTTCGCAACGGTGATCTCGTCGCGTATCTGCGCCGCAACAATCCTGCATTGCACGTCTTTTTGCCGGCCGACGAGCCGGAACGTTCCGCCGCCACCCGCGATCTGACTGTGTTTCTGGCCGATTATGCTCAGGAACTGTTACAGAATCCGGAGACACGCCACCACGGCGGGCTCCTGATCGCGACGATTGGTGGCCGTCCCGCTCACCAGCACTTTTTCGCCCACTTCCTCGAAGAAGCCGGCTTCCACGCCTCGCCGCGCGGCTACCACGTGCGCTACATCACGGGCGGTTCGTGACTACCTGCCGGCAGAGAAAGCGCGACGCACCGTTGCTGGACGGCTAGTCTCCTAGTGGATGGTCTTCATCCGTCTCTGCATGTAATCCATCAGGAGATACTCGCCCAGCGTCTGCGGCGTGGTGAAGTAGGCTTTGCCTTTGCACATCTGCGTGACTTTCTGGACGAACTGCACCAACCCATAATCCGACGCCAGCATGAAGGTATTGATGAGGATGTTCTGCCGCTTGCAATGCGAGACTTCTTCCAGCGTTTCGCTGACGACGAGCGGATCGAGGCCGAAGGCGTTCCGGTAAATGCGCCCATCCTCCAGCGTCAGCGCCGAGGGCTTGCCGTCGGTGATCATGACAATCTGCTTCATATCCTTGCGCTGGCGGGCGAGGATGCGCTGCGCGAGGCGTAGACCCTCGCGCGTATTCGTGTAGTACGGTCCCACCTTCACACGAGCCAGTTGCGAGACCGGCAGCTCCTCCGCGGAATCATGAAAGAGCACCAGCGAGAGCGTGTCCCCCGGATACTGTGTGCGGATGAGGTGCGCCATCGCCATCGCCACTTTCTTCGCCGGAGTGAAGCGATCCTCGCCGTAGAGAATCATCGAGTGCGAGCAGTCCAGCATCACCACGGTCGCGCAGGAGCTTTGATATTCGCTCTGGTGCACCTGCAAGTCGCTGTACTCCAGATTCAGCGGCAGCGTCAGCCCTTCGCGCGCGATTGCGCTCTTCAGCGTCGCGGGCGCGTCCAGGTTCAACGTGTCTCCGAACTCATACGGCTGCGATCCGCCGCTGGTCTCCACGCCCGTCGCCCAGTGCCGCGTGTCATGCCGCCCCAGGTTCGCCTTGCGCAGCGATCCCAGCAGATCCCGCAACGTCTTGTAGCCGAGAAAATCGAGGCTCTTGTCCGTCACTTCAAAACGGGCATCCGTCTGCGCGTCGCCCATCTCGCCCGCTGCCTGCGAGACGCTTCCCTGCGTCTGCCGCGGCTGCGTCGTCGCGATGTAGTTCTCCCGCTCCATTCGCTGGATGAGCTTATCGATCAGCTCATCCAGCTTGCCCTCCGCCGCCATCTGATCGATCTTCTGCTGCAGCGCGTCGTCGAAGGCGTCGCCCTGCTCCAGCGCGCGACGCACCGCCTCGCGCAGATCCTCCATGGTCTGATCCAGGTTCTGGAATTCGGCGTAGGGATCCTGAAAACCCGAGTCGAGCAGGTAATCGGAGAGAGCCTTGAGCAGATCGTCCATGTCGATCTCGTTCGCGAGATCACCGGTGAACTTCGTGTATCGAACGCTCTTCATGCTGACTGCTCTTCCGCTGGCCGGAACTTAGCTGACCGTACTTCCGCCAGCCGGTTTTCCGCTAATTGAAGCTTCCTCTGCGCGTTTTCCGCGTCTGCCACGGCTCATACTCGCGCTCCGCGTCGATACGCTCCGTGCGTTCCGCGCGCTCCTGCGGTTTGCGCTGCGCGCCGAAACTGCGCTCCTCGTTGCGGCTGATGCGCCGGTGCGCGCACATCCCCTCCAGCAGGAACTCGGCTGCCGCGGTGACGGTTTCCGGCGCGTCGCTGGTCCTGACGCCGAGCGCCGCGAGCTTTTCCAGCAGTCCCTGAATCTGCTTCAGCTCAGCGAGCGCCGCTTTCGCCGGCTGCTCATCGCTGATTTTCACCGTCCCACCGAGATTGAACCACTGCTCGATCTGCTCCGTGCTCACTTCACCGAAGTAGCGATCCCACACTTTCCCGATCGCCGTGCGGACGATGTCGCGCACCACCGTGTCCGCACCCTTCATCTCGCCTTCGTATTCCAGCTCCAGTTTGCCGGTGATTCCCGGCAGCGCCGTGTACAGGTCGCCCACGCGCGGCGCCACGCGGCTCTCGCCGTGCAGCAGCGCCCGTCGCTCGGCGTTGCTCACCGCCAGTTCCAGCGTCGCAATCGGCAGGCGCTGGCTGACGCCGCTGCGCTTGTCCACTTTCTTGTCCTCGCGCGCCGCAAACGCCACCTGCTCGATGACCTCGCGCAGGTATTGCGGCACAGCGATGTCGCCGGTTTCGCGATCCGTCCATGCCTCCTGCGTGGTAATCGCGATCCCCTCTTCGAGCGTTTCCGGATAATGCGTGCGAATCTCCGACCCAATGCGGTCCTTCAGCGGCGTCACAATCTTGCCGCGCGCCGTGTAATCCTCGGGATTGGCGCTGAATACCAGCGCCACGTCCAGCTCCAGCCGTACGGGATAGCCCTTAATCTGCACATCACCTTCCTGCATGATGTTGAAGAGCCCCACCTGAATCTTGCCGG
>JASHRH010000081.1 GCA_030037475.1 Acidobacteriaceae bacterium | reverse complement strand
AGCGAGCCCCAGTTGACGCCGATGCGCACGGGCTTCTGGTTCTCGACCGCGCACTCGATCATGGTGCGGAAATTCTCGTCGTCCTTGCGGCCAATGGAGCAGTTGCCGGGATTGATGCGGTACTTGGCCAGCGCGCGGGCGCAGGCGGGATATTTCTTCAGCAGCAGATGGCCGTTGTAATGGAAGTCGCCAATGATGGGGACGTGAATTCTCTGTTTCGCGAGGCCTTCGACGATGTGCGGGACGGCTTTGGCGGCGTCATCATTGTTCACCGTAACGCGGACGATCTCCGAACCCGCCTGAGCCAACTCGGCGGTCTGCTGGATGGTCGCCGTCACGTCGGCGGTGTCGGTGTTGGTCATGGACTGGACGACGACAGGGGCGTCGGAGCCGACGCGGACGGAGCCAATATGGACGGTGACGGTCTTCCTGCGCTGGATTTCCGGCATAGACAAGCCTCGCGTCTAGTTTACCGGAGGACCCGCCGGGACTGCCGCGTCCAGTGGACGTTCCGTTCAGGGCCGCCGTCAGCGCAGGCGACCGGAGTGGCGGCGCAACTCGCACAGGGGGTAGAAGGTTCCGCGCCAGACGATGCCGCGGCGGACGAGGGTGACGATCATGGAGCGGAGCATAGCGTAGAGGACGAGGGCGGCGGTGAACGGAAGCGTGAGCGCCCAGACGGTGCTGAGGCCGCTGAAACAGCGGCCAGCGAGGTGGTAGTGGAGGGCGATCATGGTGAGCGCGAGCAGCGCGGCGGAGCGGATGGGCCAAGAGAAGAAGAGGCCGACGAGGGGCGCGTAACAAATCAGAGCCAGGCCAAGGCAGGCGCCGAGGAGGAGCGCGGGGTTGAAACCGAATCCAGCAAAAATGTTTTTGGTGAGGTTGCGGGCCATGCCCAGCGCACCCGGCGCCCAGTGGAGGCGGATCAGTTCCCTGCCGAAGGCGATGCGCTGGCGGTAGCCGGCGCGCTTCACTTCGACGCCGAGGCGCACGTCGTCGAGGACCTGGAAACGCTGAGCTTCGAATCCGCCCACGGCGCGGTAGACGTCGGAGCGGATGAAATTGAAGGCACCGATGCCGATGGAGTCACGCGTCCGCGGATGGGCCACACGCCACGGTCGCCACCAAAGCAGCGAGAGCGACTGGAAGAAGGTCGCCATGCCGCGCTCGCCTGCGGATTTCAGGATCAGCGTTGGCATAAGGACGAGGTGATCGGCTCGCGATTCTTCGGCGAAGCGCAGGGCGCGGGTGAGGACATCGGGGGCGAAGAGGATGTCCGCGTCAGTAAAGAGCAGCCAGGGCGTGGTGGCGTGACGCGCGGCAAAGGCCATGGCGTGCGGCTTGCCCAGCCAGCCTTCGGGGAGTTCGTGGATGTGAAGGACGCGGAGAGATTTGCCGGGTGGAAGCAGCTCGGCAGCGACGCGGTCCATGATGGCGCCGGTCGCGTCGGTGGAGCGATCATCGACGGCGAGGATGTCGACGGGGATGGACTGCTCGAGCAGCGAGCGCAGGGTCGCCTCGATGGCGGCGGCTTCGTTGCGGGCAGGGATGATCACAGAGATCTGCGCCGGGGACTCGCCGTCGGTGGGCAACGCCGGGGTTCTCCAGAGGTTTGGAACACGGCGGAGTCCGCGCAGAGCAGTAATACCGCAGACCAGCCAGAAGGCGGCGATGAGCCAGAGCAGCGTGACGGCGAGCGCGAACCAGGGCATCGCGACTAATGCCCGGCCCGGGCGGCTTCGAGATCGGGGAGACGCGGAGCAAAGCGCGCGCCGAAGAAAAGGATGAGTCCGGAAAGAGCGAGCGAAATCAGTGTAACGCCAAGGCCAACGCTCAGGCCGTGACGGTCTCCCACCCAGCCGATGAGATGCGGCGAGGGAAAATCGCCGAGCAGATGAATGACAAAGAGATTGACCGAGATCGCCGTAGCGCGGATAGGCGCGGAAACGGAATTGACGATGGCGGTGTTGAGCGGGCCTGTATTCAGGAAGAGGCAGAATTCAGCCAGCCAGGCACCGGGGACCATCCAGCGCAGCGGACCGAAGAAGACGAGAACGCCGAAGGGGATGGCAAGGATGGCGCTCCACGCGGAAACGTAATACAGCGCACGATGATTGCGCCGGAGCCAGAGCTGGGCCACCCAGCCGCCCGCGATGGTGGCGACGAGGCCATCGACCGCGGTAATTTCGCCGGTGGTGAAGTCGGCGTGGGCCAGCGAAAAATGGCCGAGGTTCTGAAAGAACGTAGGCAGGAACGCGGAGATGCCACCGACGGCGAAGGTCCACATGGCCATGCCCAGGGTCGCGGTCCAGAATGCCGGATTGGCGAAGAGGCCGAAGAAGCTGGCGCGGGAGTGCGTGGCCGCGAGCGTATCTGCTGCGCCGCGCTGCGGCTCGCGCACGAAGAGCCAGAAGAACAA
Source organism: Acidobacteriaceae bacterium (assembly GCA_030037475.1). Taxonomy (GTDB): domain Bacteria; phylum Acidobacteriota; class Terriglobia; order Terriglobales; family Acidobacteriaceae; genus Palsa-343. Next base: position 26,865 of record JASHRH010000081.1, on the reverse strand, counting down.
CGCGATGAGGACACCTGGAGCGGCAGCGATGTAAAACGGCGCGCGCCAGCCATAAGACTGGCCGAGAACGCCGCCCAGCATATATCCAAGGGCGCCGCCTACGGGGATGGTGAAGTAGAAAATGGTGAGGACGCGGTTGCGGTCTTCTTCCGGATAGAAATCGGCGAGCATGGCGGGAGCAAAAATGGAGAAGGTCGCTTCGCCGATACCGACGATGGCATGGCGGATGAGCAGCGTGGTGTAGCTGTGGACCAGCGCGGTCGAGAGCGTGGCGGCACTCCACAACAACGCGCCGGCAATGATGAGGGGCTTGCGCGGGAACCGGTCGCCCAGCCATCCGGTGAGCGGCGCGATGAGCATGTAGGTGAAGAAGAAAGCGGAGGTAAGCGTACCGGCCTGTGCGAAATCGATGTGGAATTCGCGCTGGATGAGCGGCTGCACACCGGGCAGCACATAGCGATCAATGAAGTTAAAGAGGTTGAGGCTGGCGAGGAGGAAGAGAGCCAGACCGGCGGTGCGCGCGACACGGAGGCGCGGAGAAATCTCCGGCGAAGTTTTGGCGGCCATGGATGGTCTAGAGAATATCAGGCACTTGCCGGGACTCGCCCCAGGCAGACGGGCTTCGCGCAGACAATCAGCTGGTCATGGCAGCAGAGGGGCGTTGATGCGGGCGTCAAGAGAGTATTTGCCGGGGCCGGCGATGGCCAGCGCCAGCATTGCGCCCATATAAACTACGATGAGCTCGCCATGGTCACTCCCGGGCCCGAAGAAGAGAAGATGATGGATGAAAATCCAGGCGACCAGAAGATTGAAGAAGGACCAGAGCGCTGCCCATCTCGTGGCCAGACCCAGGACCAGCAGCGGCATGCAGATGCCGTCGGCGATCATGGCAATGACCAGGCTGGGTACTGGGCCTATATGCAGGGGATCCGGGAAATGCCCGGCCATGGCGTGGAAGCGGAAGAGCTTTTCGGTACCGTGCTTGAGGAAGAGCGGGACAGGGACCAGCAGACGCAGCACCAGCAGGCCCAGATCCTGGCTGGGTGGAATGGCGTCGAGGCGGATGAGTCGCTTCAGCATCGCAGCGCTCCTGGAGAATTGCTCTGAGGTTAGCTCATCGGCGGCAGATAGGGCAGAAAAAGCGTTGGCAGCGGGTTAACTCGCCCTCACAGCCACAGTTCCCTACCCCTTCAGCTTGCTCAGGTGCCGGAACCAATCGGTTTGATAGAGTAACGCGGAGAACAACAGAAAATTGTAGGCAGCGTGAACCACCACACCGGCGGCGACGGAGCTGGTGCGGAGACGCACAATGCAAAGGACCACGCTCACCAGGCCGATCAGCAGCACGGGGCCCCAGGCGTGGGAGACCTGCGCGGAGTGGACGATGGCGAAGATTGCGGAGGTGATCGCGATGGAAAGCGGGACGCCGAATCCGCGGACGGTGCCTTCACCGATCATCCGGCGGCGCTGCATCCAGCGGAAAACGTTGATGAGGCTGGGAAGGAGGAAGCCGCGGAAAGCGAGTTCTTCAGTAAGCGGAGCGAGGGTGATGCCGAAGATCATCAACACCCAGGCACTCGCGGTCGAGGTCTGAATGTCCTTGAGGATGGGCGTGGTGTGCGGGATGGGGACGAAGTTGCCAGCCAGCGTGATGACGGCGCCGGTGGCGAGGCCGATGGCAGCCAGGCGGAAGAACCAGCGGCGCGCGTTGACGGCATTCCAGCACACGCCTTTGAAGAGCGAACGCCCCCACCACAAGGTGAACACCAGGAGAGCGGCAGCCCACAGCTCGACATACCACACCGCCTGCGCGGCGATGGCCCAGGCAACACTGTGCGCCATCCTGGCCTGGAACGTGCGCAGCGATACCCGCTCCACAGCCATCAGCGACAGAAACGTGGTGAGGGCGCCGGTGATCAACGTAAAGCCGGCGATGATTCCAAAAATGATCGTGTGCCCGAGGTTGGGCAGCAGACGCGGCGAAGGCTCCGGGACCGGCGGCTGCATGGCGACCAACGGCTCCTGCGGCGCAGGCCAGGTGTAGAGCGATGGGTCCGCTGGCTCGGTTTCCTGCGAAACAGGAGAAGGTGCTGCGTGAGGACTGTTTCCGTTGGCAGGGTCCTGGTCAGGCGCGGTGCCCGCGTCCTCCGCATCGGAAGGGCCGGGCTCATGGCGCTCCGGATTCGTGGGTTCGTTGAGGGTCATTGCAGCGTCTCTTTCCTGAGTTTGGACTTTGGCTGCGACTTTCTTGTGGACTTCGCTCCATTGCCGGAGGATAACTCCGGCAGTTTACCTGGCTCGTCGCTTTCGCTCTCCGCATAATAGCGGCGCAGATACTGGCCGGTCCACGACTGCGCGACGCCTGCGACCTGCTCGGGTGGTCCTTCGGCAACGATGCGGCCGCCGCCTTCCCCGCCCTCCGGACCAAGATCAATCAGCCAGTCCGCATTGCGAATCACGTCAAGATTGTGCTCGATGATGATGACTGTGTTGCCGAGATCCGTCAGTCGGTGCAGGACCTCGAGCAGCTTGCGGACGTCGTCGAAATGCAATCCGGTGGTGGGTTCGTCGAGCAAATAGAGCGTGCGGCCGGTCTGGCGCTTGGAAAGCTCGCGCGCCAGCTTCATCCGCTGGGCTTCTCCGCCGGAAAGCGTGGTGGCCGCCTGGCCCAGATGGATGTAGCCCAGCCCCACGTCCACCAGCGTCTGGAGTTTCTGCCGGGCCTGAGGAATGTCGCTGAGCACAGGCAGCGCGTCTTCGATGGCGAAGTCGAGAACGTCGGCAATGGAGTAGCTGTTAAATTTGACGGCCAGCGTCTCCTGATTGTAACGGCGTCCGTTACAGACTTCGCAGTGCACGTAGACGTCGGGAAGGAAGCTCATCTCAATACGGCGCTGACCTTCTCCCTGGCAGGTTTCGCAGCGCCCCCCCTGCACGTTGAAGGAAAATCGCCCCGGCTTGTAGCCGCGCTCGCGCGACTCCGGCAGCATGGCGAAGAGATCGCGGATGGCCGTGAAGACGCCGGTGTACGTGGCTGGATTCGAGCGCGGAGTGCGGCCAATCGGCGACTGATCGATGCGAATGGCCTTGTCCAGGTGCTCGAAGCCGCGGATGCGCGTGTACTCGCCGGGGGCTTCGCGGGAGCCGTAGAGCTCGCGAGCCAGCGCGCGGTACAGAATGTCGTTAACGAGCGTGCTCTTGCCTGAACCGGAAACGCCGGTGACAACGGTCATGGCACCGAGAGGAAAGCGCGCCGTCAGGTTCTGGAGGTTATGGCTGCGCGCGCCTTCGACGGTGATCCACTTGCCGGTGAGCGGACGAGGGATCAGGCGCTGCAGTGTGGAGATTTCGCCAGCGAGGTAGCGGCCGGTGAGCGACGCAGGGGCGCTCATGATGGCGGCTGGAGGACCTTCGGCAACGACCTGTCCGCCAAGACGGCCCGCGCCCGGACCGAGGTCGAGGACGTAATCGGCATGGCGGATGGTTTCCTCATCGTGCTCGACGACGAGGACCGTGTTGCCGAGGTCGCGCAGGTTTTTGAGCGCATGGATCAGACGCTGGTTGTCGCGCTGGTGCAGACCGATGGAGGGCTCATCGAGCACGTAGAGGACGCCGCGCAGGCGCGAGCCGATCTGCGTCGCGAGGCGAATACGCTGGCCCTCCCCGCCCGAGAGCGTGGCGGCGTTGCGATCGAGCGCGAGATAGCCGAGGCCGACCGCGTTGAGGAACTGGAGGCGCTCGACGATTTCGCGGCGCAGACGCTCCGCGACGAGAGCCTCGCGCGCGGTGAACGAGATCGCCTGGGCGCGGATGAGTGCGCGATCCATGGGCAGCGCGGTGAAATCGGCAATAGACATGCCGTCGACCTGAACGGCAAGCGACTCGGGGCGGAGGCGCAGGCCATGGCAGACCGGGCACTCGGAGGCTGACATGTACTGCATCATCCACTCGCGGTAAGCGTCCGATCTGGCTTCATCGAGCGAGTCGCGCAGGTACTGCAGAATGCCGTGGAAGCCGGTGCGCGGCGCTTCAGCCTGGCCGGGACCGTAGAGAAGCAGATCCTGGTGCTTCTGGGAAAGCCGCTCGAAGGGCTGCTTCAGGTCGATTTTGTACCGCTGCGCGGCGAGCTGGATGAGGCGGATGAGGTATTGCGAGGCGGAGCCGGGACCGAGCGCGCCATCGAGCAGCGGGCGCGACCAGTCAGCGATCACTTTGGCGGGATCGAAATCGTAGATGCTGCCGAGGCCGTGACATTCCGGGCACGCGCCGTAGCTGCTGTTGAAGGAGAAGCTGCGCGGTTCGAGCTTCGGGACGTCGAGGCCGCAGTCGGGGCAGGCCATGGACGAGGAATAGAGCTGCTCACTCCCCTGTGCGGCCACGAGGACGAGGCCATTCGCCATCTGCAGGGCGCGTTCGACGGATTCGGTGAGTGCCTTCTCGATGCCCGGCTTCAGTGCGGCACGGTAGACCACAGCCTCGATGGTGTGGTTTTTGCGCTTGTCCAGATTCAGCGGCTCGGAGAGGTCGCGGACTTCCCCGTCGACGCGCGCGCGAAATCCCTGCTGGTCGAGCTTGTCGAGGAGGTCTTTGAATTCGCCTTTGCGGCCGCGAACGACAGGCGCGTAGATGATGACGCGTTCGCCCTGGCCGAGGGCAAGAACGCGCTCGACAATCTGCTCGGCAGACTGGCGGGAGATTTGGCGGCCGCAGTTGGGGCAGTGCGGCACGCCCACCGACGCATAGAGGAGGCGCAGGTAATCGTAGATCTCGGTAATGGTGCCCACGGTAGAGCGCGGGCTGCGGCTGGTCGTCTTCTGCTCGATAGAAATTGCCGGCGACAGACCTTCGATGGAGTCCACATCCGGCCGCTCGATCTGGTCGAGGAACTGGCGGGCGTAGGCGGAAAGGGTCTCCACGTAGCGGCGTTGCCCTTCAGCGTAGATCGTGTCGAAGGCGAGCGAGGATTTGCCCGATCCGGAGAGGCCGGTGACAACGGTGAGGGTGTTGCGGGGAATGCGAACCCCGATATCACGCAGATTATGCTGCCGGGCGCCGCGCACGGTGATGTGGGAAATGGCCATGGATAAGCACTGAACGAGGTGGTGATTACCAGAAGTACAACAAAAGTCGTACGGCTCCGCAACCCTCTGAGGCAAAAGGGAACTACGGATTCAAATCGGAACAAAACCCTGCCCGTATCTTATTTGGCAACAAAAAAGAGGGTCAATTCGAGAGCTTTTCTGCTAACAATAGCATCGTAAGGGGGACGAAGCAGCGGGCCGCGGTGCTCCCGGTTCGGGTGTGCACGTTAGGAAATAGCTGCTTTGCCGGGAGACAAACGGGGAATGCAGAACGCGATAGACGTGCTGATGCTGATCTGTGCCACACTGGCATCACTGGCTTTTGGAGTTCTGGCGGCCTACGGAATGTGCCGCGGAGCCTTTGTGATTTTCCGGATTCACGCCCTGCAGGTGGCCGAGCGGGCCAAGCCGCGTGTTGCCCCGGTATCCCAGCCCTGATTTCTGAAAATCGGATGAGACCGCGGCGTTTATTCGCTGCGCAGCGCTTCGACCGGATCGACTTTGGCAGCGCGCCGTGCGGGAAGATAGCTCGCGGCCAGTCCGCAGGAGCCCAGGACTAACAGAACCAACAGAATGGTGGCCGCGTCCCATCCGCGTGCTCCGTAGAGGTACGAGCGCAGGAGGCCGCCAGCTGCCCAGGCCACTATGAGTCCGATGCCGCCGCCCAGGGCGAGCAGAATCAGAGCATGACGCAGGACGAGCCAGACGATGTCATCGCGCTGCGCGCCGAGCGCGATGCGGACGCCGAGCTCGCGGGTGCGCTGGCTGACGGAATACGCGAGCAGGCCATAGATGCCGGCGACCGCGATGAGCAGCGCGGCCAGCGAGAAGATGCCCAGCAGCCGCGCGGCCAGCGTCTGGCTGCCCAGCGAGTCGTCGACGACCTGCTGCATGGGCTCGAGGTCCTCGACCGCGGTTTCCGGCGAGAGGTCGTGAACGTCACGGCGGATGGTGTCCTCGATCAGCTTTGGCGCCATGCGGGCGCGGACGGCCAGGTCCATGTGGAAGGTGGCCAGAATGGAATAGAACGGGTCCGTGGGCTGAAGCTGCTTGAGGTTAATGTCTATTTGCGGCAGAGACGGCTGGCCCGGTGTGTCCTGCCGGACATCGGAGACGACGCCAACGATGGTGCCCCACTGGCGGGGCTTGCCCGCGTCTCCGACTTCGAGCTGCTGGCCGAGAGGACTCTCGTGCGGGAACTGTGCCTTCACGAAGGCCTGGTTGACGATGATGGAGATCGGCGCGTCAGTACCGTCCAGATCGCCGAAGAAGCGGCCGGAGAGCAGACGGACGCCAAGGGCCTGGAAGTAGCCCGTGGTGGTGGCGCGGACCTGAGCGTGGACTTCCTGCCCCTTCGCCGGAGCGGGATGATCTTTCACTTTGACCGTATCGTCGAACTTCCAGTTGGGTTCCAGGGGACGCACCGTGGTGAATCCAGCGGCGACCACGCCGGGAATCTGGAGAAACTTCTGCTCCAGCGGATCATAGAGGGTCTGGACCACGGTGGCGGCATTGGGCTTGCCCTGGAACGTCCACCACATGCCGTGGGTGGGGAGATAGAGCGAGCCGGTAACGACATTGCCGGTGACGAAGCCGAGATTCGCGCGGCGCAGGCCGAGCAGGGTGCGCATCATCAGGCCGGCGGCGATGAGCAAGGCCAGCGTCAGAGTGATTTCGGCGACGACCAGGCCATCGCGCCATAACGCCTGGCGGCGGCTGGTGCCCGCCGCAGCGGTGCCTTCGCGCAGACCTTCCTGGGCGGGAACACCCGAGGCATGCCAGGCGGGCGCGAGACCGAAGAGCAGAGCAGAGAGGCAGGCGGCGATCAGAAGAAAAGCGAGAACGCCGAAGTTGATGTGAATGTCCTGCCCGAAGAGAACCGAATTAGCAAGATAATGCCGCAACAGACGCAGAGCGAGCGCAGCAATCGCCAGGCCGAGAGCGGATCCAGCCACGGCGAGGAGCAGGCTCTCGGTAAGAACCTGCTGCGTGATGCGGCGGCGCGGAGCCCCGAGCGCACCGCGGATGGCGATTTCGCGGCGGCGACCGTTGGTGCGGGTGAGCATCAGGCCGGCCACATTGGCGCAGGCGATCAGCCAGACGGCGAGAACGGCCCAGTCGAGCGCGAAAAGCGCCGCGCGGGAACCTTGCGTGACCGATTCGTGGTAATCGACCAGGCGAATCGAGCCGGCGTCCTCATCCTTCGGGTAATCGTGCAGCAACTGGGCATGAATACCGTCGAGTTCCCTCTCAGCCTGCGCCGCCGCCACGCCGGGACGCAGCAGGGCGATGGGTTGCAGGACGTCGTTGCTGCGGTCCTGAAAGGTCTTGTCATCCAGGTTCAGCGGACTGAGGATTTCCTCGCCGTTGACGCCCATCGGGAAATAGACGCCCGGTGGCAATACGCCAATCACCGTATAAGGGTCGCCGTCGATGGGAACCGTGCGGCCGATGATCGAGGGATCGCTATGGTAGAACTTCTTCCACACGGAGTCGCTGAGGACAAGAACGCTCGTGTGGCCGGTTTTGCTGTCGTCCGGCGTAAAGTCGCGGCCGAGGCGCGTGTGAATGCCCAGAACCTGAAAGATGTTGGGCGTCACCATGAGCTCCGGAGTAAGCTGCGGATTGTCCGTGCCGCCGAGGGTGGGAAGCTGGAAGGTATAGGCGGCGATGCCGGCGACGGAGTGGCTGCGCGCCGCGTAATCCTGCAGGCTGGGCCAGGAAAAAGGGCCTGTGCCGTTGACCTTTCCGCTTCGGTTCATGGCCACGAGGCGGCTTTGATTGGCATAGGGCAAGGGGCGGAGGATAACCTGTTCAACGACGGAAAACATGGCGGCACAGACGCCGATACCGAGGCCGAGCGTGATGACGGCGGTGAGAGCGAAGGCGGGCGACTTGCGCAGCTGCCGCAGCGCGAAGCGAAGATCCTGGCCCCAGGCGTTCACTCAGTTCTCCTGAAACAGCGATGGGCCATTGTAGTGCATGCCTGTCGCGACGGTCGTCGCGGAGCATCGCACTCGGTTATGCGGGAAACAACTTTTCCTGATAATGCTTGCGCTCCGTCCTCGGTTGAGGGAAGAATGGCTTATCGCGCCTGTAGCCGGGCGCCGCGAAACACCCCTCCCAAGTCAGGAGACGCGGGGTTTCGCTCCTTCCCTGTCGAAGAATTCAGAGAATTGAGCCAGTGCGCTGAGCGCGCTTTGCCCGTGATGTCGCTGCGCACCTTTGTGTGCCTTGGCGCTGGGTCGCCGCCCGCGCGGGGCGAGGTCAGTTTTTTGAGTTGAATCCTCCCGAAAGCCCGTGGTTCTGTCTCCGGCCACGGGCATCTTTTTGGGAGCGCGCCGTCCCATCCTGTCCGCGATGAGACTGCGGACAGGGGTGGGACCCCTTGCGACGTTCTCCGGAATAGAAAACGCCCCGGCTGCTCACCGGGGCGTGTATCGATGTGCGGCGGAGCCGCGGCTGCGTAGACGGCCAGTCTCCTCAGAACTGGTTCCAGAGAAACTGGTTGTAGACCTCGTGGTGGAACTGCACCTCCTGCGGCTTGACGAAGGTCCCGAGCAGCCGGGGGCAGCGGTCCGCCGACGCCTGCTTGAGGTCGGCGTAGCGGCTCTTCACATCCGCTCCCAGCAGCTTCGTTGTCCACGCCGCATCGCGGAAGTCCTCGATGGCCGTGTAAATGTTATCCGGGAGATAGCGCTCCGCCTGGCGGAGGTTTTTCACCTTTGAGGTTTCGCCCTCGATGCCGGTCCTGAAGACCGCCAGCATGACCAGATACGGGTTCGCATCCGGCGCCACCGAGCGTACCTCCACGCGCATCGAACGCTCGTTGCCGATGGGAATGCGGATCATCGAGCCGCGGTCCACTGCCGAGGCTTTGATCTGGTTCGGCGCCTCGAAATGCGGATCGAGACGGCGGTAAGCGTTGACGCTCGAGTTCAGCAGCAGACAGATGTCGTTGCCGTGCGTCAGAATGCGGTCGAGAAACGCCCAGCCCATCGCCGAGAGCTTCTCCGCGCCTTTCGGATCCCAGAAGAGGTTTTTGCTGTCTTTGCTGATCGAGACGTTGGTGTGCATGCCGCTGCCGTTGACGCCGACAACCGGCTTGGGCAGAAACGACGCCGTCATCCCCAGCCGCGTCGCCACCTGGCGGCACACCAGCTTATAGAGCTGAATCTGGTCCGCCGCCGCCACCACCTCGCCATAGCCGTAGTTGATTTCAAACTGCGACGGCGCGACTTCGGGATGATCCTTCTCGTTCTCGAAGCCCATCGCGCGCTGCACTTCCGCCACGGTGTCGATGAAGGTGCGCAGCGGATCGCCGGGCAGCGAGTGGTAGTAGCCGCCGGTGTTCACGTAGTCAAAGCGGCCGGTCGTGCCGAAGTTCCGCTCCGCATCCACGCCGGCGAAGAGGAAGCCCTCGATCTCGTTCGCGGCGTTGAGCGTGTACTTGTTCCTGTCGTACTGCTGTTTGGCGAAGGTCTTCAGGAGGCCGCGCGTGTCGCCGCCATAGGGGGTGCCATCCTTGTCGATGACATCACCGAAGACCAGCACCTTGCCGGCGCCAAAGATGTCGGCTGGCGCGAAGTAGAAGGCGCTCCAGTCGATGCCCAGGCGCAGATCGCTCTCCTTTTGCGCGGTGAAGCCGCGGATCGATGAGCCGTCGAAGGTCAGGTTCTCATATGCCTTCAGCAGAAATTTTTTGTCGTAGTCCAGCATGTGCAGCCGGCCTTCCAGATCGCAGAAGAGCACCGTGATGGCCTTGATGCCCTTCTGGTCGGTGAGGTACTTCAGCCGCTCCTCCTGGATTTTGCCCGCGTCTACCCGCTTGCGCCGCTGGTCCTTGGCCTTCAGATTCAGTTCTTCCAGCTCTGCGTAACTCAGCGCCTGAAAACTCCGATATTCCGTCGACATGCGTCTCCTCGTCGTTGAATTAGCTCCTGCCTGCCCCACGATGATGGCACCCGACGCAGCCGGGACGACGAGGTGCCGGCGGCGCGCCAGTGATCGCAGTTCAGAGCTTCCTCTTCAGGTTAAAGCCGGGGATATAAAGATTTCCCCTCATAAAAATCAGTGATTGTGGAAATCGAGGGCGTTTATGGAGGGAACTTCGTGGAAACTCCGAGATAGTGCCGGAGGAAGCATGACGGTGCAGCCGCCGGACCGATTCTGAAAGGAAGCGGTTTGGAGCGGGAATGCCGGGGATGACGGGGCCGGAACCCGCGACCTCCGTTTGACCGGGCAAACAGGTCATATTATTCTGGTCATATTGACAAGGGGACCGTCATGCAAAAAATGGCTGCAGCACAATTCAAGGCTCAATGTCTCGCGGTGATGGATCAGGTATCGCAAAGCGGTCGCCCCGTTGTGATTACCAAGCATGGCAAAGCTGTGGTGAAACTGGTTCCCGCACATGAAGGCGAAGATGAGATTTTTGGGGCGTTGGCGGGCATCGCCAGAATTACGGGAGATATTGAGAACACGGTCCCGGCCAGCGATTGGGGAGCAGAGTGATCCTTCTCGATACGCATATTCTCATCTGGCTCCTGATCGCTCCTGAAAACCTTTCACCCAAAGCAAAGAAGGCTATCCTGTCGGCCCGCAAATCCGGACCGCTTGCTCTTTCTGCAATCAGCCTCTGGGAAATTGCATGGCTGGCAGAGAACAAGATAATCGATATCGACGTGAGTGTCGATTCCTTTGTCAAAAAATGCGCTTCCTATGTGCAGGTTCTCCCGATCACGCAGGAGATTGCGGTTCGTTCTGTTCAGTTTCCAAAGTCTTACCCGGACGATCCGCAGGACAGAATCATCGGAGCTACCGCGCTCGCTGAAGGCATTCGCCTCCTGACTCATGACAAGTTAATTGCGAAGTCGGGCCTGGTTCCTCTGGCATAGGGAAAGCTGGCCCATAACCCATGTTGTTAATGAATTGGAGAGCCGCGAAGTGTATCGGGATCACGCCTGAGCTGCATCCCTGCGATAAGTCCAGAGGCCGTGAGAGTTCTCCCATAACAGGGTCCGGCAGGTGGCGGATCGACGAGAAGAGCGGATGAAGAAGAGTCGGCACACAGAAGAACAGATTGTGGATGTTACCTAAACACGTGTAGAGAAGATCCCGATACTGTGCTCTGATAGGCATGTGAAAGCAGAGAGGCAGGAAGTGCGAGGTATCGGGCTGGATGCAGAGACGCGGTGCGTCCATTACCACTCAGCGCTCGACATCGTTGCCATCAGGATGGCCTGCTGCGGCATTTACTATGCCTGCAGGGATTGTCACGAAATGCTGGCCGGCCACGACATCAGGGTATGGCCGCGCTCGGAATGGAGCGCACGCGCAGTTCTTTGCGGAGCCTGCGGGCGCGAGCTGACGATCCGCGACTATATGAACAGCGGTTACCGTTGTCCTCATTGCAGCGCTGGTTTCAACCCGGGCTGCAGAAATCATTATCGCTTCTACTTCGAGTCCGAAGACAATGTTTGAGTTCGTTCGAGGAAGGCACCTACCACCTCGGCGCATTGTTCAAGGAATTCTCTGTCCTCACGGGAAAAAGCCGCAGGTTCGTGGCTGTCGATGTCAATTTCGCCGACAACTTTGCCGTGGGCGCGTATCGGAACTACAATCTCCGATTTGGTTTCCAGTGAACAGGCCAGATACCGCGGATCCGCATCAACATTGTCCACGATCACTGTATCGTTCCGGGTGACAGCCGCTCCGCAGATGCCCTGGCTTACGGGTATGCGGACATGTTCCGTGGGTGCTCCGTGAAATGGCCCGAGCACAAGCATTTCCGGATCATCGGGCTCCAGCATATAGAAGCCTGTCCAGTTGCAATAGGTGAGGTGCCTGGGGATGATGCTTACGATGAGATTCTGAAGGGTCACGATGTCAGGCGCAACCTGGGCAAATGCGCTCACCTCGGAAAGAATCTGCTCGAAGACTTTCTGAGACATACCTCTATTCTGCGCTCATCAGACAATTGGCAAACTCTGCAAATTTAAGGCCGACGGGTCCATTTGATTGCGCCCTCTGCTTCATCCGAAGGTGAAGGAGAAAGCCTGTACGCCGGGGTCCAGAAATTCAATCGTGAAGACATGGTCCCTGACACCATCTCGCTGCCTGACGAGCTGATACAGGCGGTACGACGTGACCACGCCATTGCCTTCGGCATCCGTGTCCACTCCATGATTCTTCCCGGGGATCTGTCCGTCAATGGTTACCCGAAATCGTACCAGCTTTCCGTCAGTCGTCGGACCAAGCACCAGATGGAGATCGCGTGCATAGAAGTGAAAAACAATCTTCCCGCCAGCGGACTTGAGCACGGCAACCTGCTCGTGATCGACCCATCTGCCCGCAAAACCCCATTCATTCAGCTCGGGGTGAGACGGCGGAATATACAGATGTTCCTCATCGCGCCGGATTCCACCGGACGAGGCAAACTGCTCAGCACGGGCATAGCCAATGTAGGTTTCAGGTGACCGCACATCGCCCACATCGGCAGCCGCTTCCACTCCCTGTCCGTGAACATCAACCATGCCGCCCGGCATCTGCTCCGCGGGACGCTCTTTCAGGAGCTCCTGTATCCACCGTTCCGATCGTTGATAGTCCCCCTCGCCAAAGCTCTCGAAGCGCACCTTGCCGTGGATGTCGATGAAATAGTCTGCTGGCCAGAACTCATTGTGGAAGGCGTTCCATATCGCGTATTCTCTGTCCAGGGCAACCGGAAACGTCACGCCGAATCTCTGGACTGCCCTCTCCACATTGGGCAGCTTCTGCTCAAAGCCGAACTCCGGCGTGTGAACGCCAATGACCACCAGACCGCTGTCCTTGTATTTCTGCGCCCATGCTTCGACGTAAGGCAGCGAGCGCAGACAGTTGATACAGGAATACGTCCAGAAATCGATGAGAACCACCTTTCCTTTCAGATCTTTTGCCCTCAAAGGCCTGGAATTGATCCACCCAGTCGCGCCGGACAACCCGTAGAGTGGCGCACTGCCCACGATGCTGGGCGGCTCCTGTGCCTGGACAAAGGACATGCTCGCGAAGGACATGCAGCACAGAATTAACGTTGCCATGAGCAGCGTCATTTTCCGGAAGCAGCAACCAGCACGCATTTGGTTTCAACCCCTTTCTTCGGTCACTATAGATATTAGCGAGGTGCAGGCGACATGTCAGACGGCGCCACTTTGGCAGACACCGTGGAACAGCAAAGGGTCAGAGAATTGCGCGCGGCGCAGAGCAACGCTGAACAGCTATTCCATGAGGTCGAAGCACGGAGACTGATTCGTGCAGGCATCGCAGAGAGCCAGCTCAACCAGGAAATCTATGACCTTGCCAGGGAGATGTTCGAGATATCCACGTACTGGCATAAACGGATCGTCCGCGCCGGGGCCAATACGCTGCTGCCCTACGCGGAGAACCCGCCAGACCACACGATCGGCGAGGATGACATCCTCTTCCTCGATCTTGGCCCTGTCTTCGAAGAATACGAGGCCGACTTCGGCCGCACCTTCGTCATCGGATCAGATCCTGCGAAACTGAAGATGCGCGACGATGTGGGCAAAGCGTTTGCTGATGGAAAGCGCTATTTCAGGGAAACTCCGGACATCACCGCCAGTCAGCTCTATGCTTACGCCGTGTCCCTCGCGGAAAAATATGGCTGGGAATTTGGTGGACCGATCGCCGGCCACCTGATCGGACAGTTCCCGCATGAGAAAATCGCCGACGATAAGGTGACGCTCTACGTTCATCCAAAGAGTAACCTCCGGATGCGCTCAACGGACGAGAAGGGTCGCCTGCGCCACTGGATTCTCGAAATCCATTTTGTGGATCGCGAACGCAGGATCGGAGGATTCTTCGAGGAATTGCTGACAGTGGGCTGACCCGGTTCAAACTGTTCCCCCGGCGCAACGATCACTTTCCCGTATAGGTCACGTGCCATACGCTGCGCGAGCCGTCATCGACGACAAAGAGGCTGCCATCTTTGCCGACCGTAATGCCCACCGGACGGCCCCATACCCGACCGTCTTTAGTGAGAAAGCCGGTAAGGAAATCATCGTATTCACCCGTGGCATGGCCATTCTTCATCGGGACAGCAATGACCTCATAGCCGGCGCGCGGATCGCGGTTCCAGGAGCCGTGCTCGGCGGCAAAAGCGTCCCCCTCATACTGCGACGGGAACTGGGACTTCTGGTTGGGATAAAAGGTCATCTCGAGGGAGGCCATGTGCGGCTGGACGAGAACATCCGGAGTGCGGACCTGTGAGGCGAGGTCGACGTGTTTGCAGCCTTTGGCCTCGTCTTCGGTAAGGGGCGCGTGAAGTTGCGGATTCGGGCCGGTGCCGTTGGTGCATGGTTCAGGAAGGCGAGGATCCTGGTGGCCTCCCATGTAGTACCAGGGCCAGCCGAAAAAGCTGCCTTCGGAGACACTGGTGATGTAGTCCGGGACAAGATGATTGCCGAGGTTGTCGCGCTCGTTCACGGAACACCAAAGCTGGCCGGTAATGGGATGAATAGCTTCCCCAACGCAGTTGCGGATACCATGCGCATAGACCTCAATGAACCTGCCCTCGGGTGTGTATTCGAGGATGTCCGCGCGGTGGAATTCCTTCGCCTGCCCCGGCCCTCCGCTGCGCTCGTAATCCATGTCAGGATTATTGATGTTTGATCCTGAACCGACAGATACGAGCATATGCCGCCCATCCTGGGTGAAGACGACGTCACGCGTCCAATGTCCTCCTCCCATCAGTTGCGCGTAGCCTGGGATGTTGGGCACGATCGTCTGTGCAGGGCCTTCCGCATGAAGATCGCCGGACTTGTAGGGAAAGCGCTGGATGGTGGTCGCATTCCCAACATAAACCCACCTGGGGGCCGGTCCAGGCGGATAGAACGCGATACCAAACGGATGGTCGAGCCCGGTGGCAAACTTCTCGATCCTGGTTGCTTTGCCGTCTGTGCGTACGCCGCGCAGGACGAAGACTGTGCCAGCACCGGAGTCCGCCAGAAAAAGATCGCCGTTCGGTGCAGCGATAATGAAACGCGGCATAGTAAAGGTGCCGCCACTGAGCTTCATGTGTTCCGTGTTGTCGGCGCGCTGCATGGGTTTGGCGTCGCCGCCTGCATAAAGCGCAACCGTAAATCCCGAAGGTCCGATCGGCAATGCCCCTTCGGGCCGCGGGATAAGGTGTGCCGTATTGTCAACCGCTTCAGCCGGATTCGGTGCTGGAATGTCGGATACGGTGAGATGATGGCGGACTCCAGGACGCTGCTGGCTCCAGTCAGTAAAGGCGGCCTGGCCGGTAAGCACCTGCTGTGTATGTCCTGAAACGGGGAGGATCAAGGCGGCCACAGCGAATAGAGGCATGGATTTGGTCCATGAAGCAGGTATCATGCATTCCTCCTGACTTCATTTGTAATAAAGCGCGGTCCTGTAGTTCAAATCAGGACCTCGCATGGCAAACCTGGAACCGCTTCGACCAGGATCCTGTGCGGAGATTGCAGGGCCTTCGTTGCGTTGAGACTGGCGCGCCGGCGTTGCGGGTGTGTTACGGAGCCCGAGAGCCCAAAATGCAGCTCACGAGGAAGGATATTCAAGGGAAGTTGCAGGAGGAGGAACTTGACTCTTGCCGCACAGCCGATGATGATGCTTCCCAGCGTGGGTCAGAATGTGGGTGAGATGGACCCGCAGAAAACTCAGGTTGGAGCTTAATGGACCTTTATCGGACCCGGATTTGCTGTCACTTTGGTCGCCAGTTTGATTCCAAGGCTTTTAGAATTTATGGCGGGGACGACGGGACTCGAACCCGCGACCTCTGCCGTGACAGGGCAGCGTTCTAACCAACTGAACTACGTCCCCCTCGATTTTCTCAGGCAATCCCGCAAAGTGTTGCCCTTTGCCGGGTGTTGGCTGTTCGACGCCGGCGAATGCCCAGGCACGAACCACGGAAGTGTCACGCTTCCGCTGTTTGGATTGTAGCAAGAGCAGCGTTCAGCGTACAGCGAGGCGGTTCGGCGAAAACTCAGCCGGAAGACTGGGGATGGGCTACCGTGGCTAATCGCTGGACGACACGATCACGACCGAGGGTGACCATCACTGCGAACAGACTGGGCGCGACGGCCTGGCCGGTGAGGGCGACGCGGGAACCATTGATAAGCGCGCCGGCTTTAATCCCCTTCTCCGCTGCGAAGGCGCGAAGAATCTCCTCGGCTCCAGATTCGGTGAACTCGGGCACGGCAGCATAGCGGGTGCCGAGCTCGCACAGCAGCGCGGGAAGTGCGGGATCGGCCAGGAATTTGGCGACGGCGGCTGGGTCGAATTCGAAGCAATCACCAAAGTAGGCACGGAAGGGTCCGGCAAAATCTTTCAGGCTGCGGGCGCGGGGCTTGAGGAGGTCGATGGCGGCGAGGATCTCCTGGGGCGAGCGCGTGGCCTGGAAGCCGGCAGCGCGCCATTCGGTTTCGATGAGAGGCAGGAGCTTCGCCGAGTCGTAGGCGCGGATGTATTCGGTGTTGAACCAGGCAAGCTTGTCGTTATCGAAGACAGCGTTGGATTTCGAGATGCCGTCGAGAGCAAACATCTGGATCAGATCTTCGGAGGAGAAGATCTCGCGATCCTTGTGTGCGGGGCCGGGGGACCAGCCGAGCAGAGCGAGAAAGTTGCGGAAGGCTTCCGGGACGATACCCATTTCTTTGTAGGCCATGACCGAGGTGGCTCCGTGGCGCTTGGAGAGGCGGGTTTTGTCCGGTCCAAGGATCAATGGAACGTGAGCGAAGACGGGCAGCGGCGCGCCGAGCGCGCGGTACTGGAGAATTTGCTTGGGGGTGTTGGAGATGTGGTCGGCTCCGCGGATGATGTGCGTGAGGCGCATGTCGAGGTCGTCGGCAACGACGGAGAGATGGTATGTGGGAACGCCGTCGGAGCGGAGCAGCACGAAGTCCTCAATTTCGGCATTCGCGAATTCGACGCGGCCGAAGACGGCATCGTCCCAGGAGGTGGAACCGCCATCGGGGACGCGGAAACGGATGGCACTCGCTTCTCCGGCAGCGCGGCGCATTTGAGATTCGGCAGGAACGAGCTGGCGGCAGCGGCGATCATACATGGGCGGGCGGCCGACGGCGGCTGCCTGGGCGCGGCGCTGCTCGAGCTCTTCTTTGGTGCAGAAACAGTAGTAAGCGTGCCCGGAAGCGACAAGCTGCTCGGCCATGCGGCGGTAGAGCGAGAGGCGTTGCGATTGAAAGAAGGGGCCTTCGTCCCAGGAAAGGCCGAGCCAGCTCATGCCGTCGAGGATGCCCTGGACCATCTCCTCGGAAGAGCGCTCAAAGTCGGTGTCCTCGATGCGGAGGATGAAGGTTCCTCCGAGGTGGCGGGCGAAGAGCCAGTTGAAAAGGGCGGTGCGGGCTCCGCCGACGTGGAGGTACCCGGTGGGCGAGGGGGCGAAGCGGACGCGAGGCGAGCTGAGTGCGGAGTCGGACATGATGGGAGTCAAACTTTTATCTTAACGGGTTGTTGAGGCAGGAACTCGGGAGCTCGGACAGCCGAACACGCGGAACGGGCTCATTTAGAATCCAAATAACGCCGCTCTGAGCGAAACCTGCTCTGCGAGAGCCGCGGCTGACTTGTAATCAGGCGGGAGCAGGGATGGCGCAGGACAGGCGCGATTCCGCGGCAGAAGCGCGGATTGCCGACGACGAATTCCACTACGAGCACTGGACGCCACGCTACAACCCCTGGGTGATCGCGTTCACGGTGACGCTGGCGACGTTCATGGAGGCGCTCGATTCGAGCATCGCCAACGTTTCCCTGCCCCACATTGCGGGAACCATGGGCGCCACCTACGAGGAAGCCACCTGGATCCTGACTTCGTACCTCGTTTCGAACGCGATTGTGCTGCCCATCAGCGGCTGGATCGCGAACCGAATCGGCCGCAAGCGCTTTTACACGACATGCGTTGCTCTGTTCACGGCGTTTTCGTTCCTGTGCGGGCTGGCCAATTCGCTGACAATGCTGATTATTTTTCGCGTTTTTCAGGGAGCCGCCGGCGGTGGGCTGCAGCCCAGCGAACGCGCGATCCTGGCCGACACGTTTGCGCCGTCGAAGCGGAGCCTTGCATTTGCGATCTATGGGATGGCAGTGGTAGTGGCGCCGGCCATCGGACCGACCCTGGGCGGCTGGATCACCGATAACTTTACCTGGCGGTGGATCTTCTTCCTGAACATTCCCGTCGGCATTCTGTCGCTCTTCCTCACGCGGCGGATCGTGGAGGATCCGCCATACCTGAAGCGGGCGCGGAAACGCCTGGGCAGCGTGGACGGAATCGGGCTTGGTCTGCTGGCGCTGACGATCGGCGCGCTGCAGATCATGCTGGACAAGGGACAGCAGGATGACTGGTTCGGGTCGCACGTGATCGTCGCCCTGGCGATTATTGCCGTCGTCGGCTTTGCGGCATTCCTGTGGAGGGAATTGACGGCGAAGCACCCAGTCATCGATCTCTCGCTCTACACCAAACGCAATTTCGCGATGAGCCAGATCGTGATGGTGGTGATTGGAGCGGCGCTGTACGCCACCACCGTCATGATTCCGGAGTTTTTGCAGGAGATGATGGGGTACACGGCGACGGAGGCGGGACTGGCGCTGTCGGTGGGCGGACTGGTGCTGATGGTGCTGCTGCCGATTGTGGGCTGGCTGGGGCAGAAGCTCGATCTGCGCCTGATGATCACCTTCGGGTTTGCCATGCTGACCTTCGGCATCTGGCGGATCAGCGATTTATACCTGGGAATTACCTTCTGGGACGCGGTGAGCTGGCGCGTGGTGATGGTGCTGGGCATGCCGTTCCTCTTCGTGCCGATCAGCGTGATGTCGTATGTTGGCATCCGGCAGGAGAAGAACAACGAGGTTTCAGGGCTGACGGCGCTGGCGCGCAATGTCGGCGGCAGTATCGGGGTGTCGTTCATCAGCACCATGCTGGTGCGGCGGGCGCAGGTGCACCAGGAGTATCTGGCGGCGCATGTGTACCCGGGAGGACGGCTATACCGCGGACTGGATCAGGCCCTTGCGCATGCGCTGGCGCGGCACTTCTCTTCGACGAATGCCGCCTCGTACGCCGCCGGCCAGATCTACCGCATGATGACGCAGCAGGCACAGACGCTGGCTTATATCGACACGATCCACGTGCTCGTGATCCTGCTGGCGTGCCTGATCCCGATCGGATACCTGATGAAAAAGCCGCGGTTTGGGCCGAAGCCGGCGCCAGCGGACTAGCGGCTGACCGCCGAAGCGGATTTTCGGTTGAGTTCTGGAAGGGAGTTCAGCGCTGGGCGGTGCCAGGTACCGGAGGTGCTGGGCTGACGGAGGTGTAGGTCGCGGCGGCGGCGCGGGCGCTCGAGAGAACTCCGCCGGGGAAGATGCCGAGGATCAGGGTTCCGCTGACGGTGATCACGAGTGCAAGCAGCAGCGCAAAGGAGGGGCGCGGCCCGGCGTGGATCGGCGAGGATTCCGCAGGACGGGAGTAGATGGCTGTGGCGACGCGCAGGTAATACCAGGCAGCGATGCCGCTGTTGACAAGTCCGATGATGGCGAGCCAGATGAGCCCTGATTGGAGCGCGGCAACGAAGACGTAAAACTTGCCGAAGAATCCGCCGGTGAACGGGATGCCGATGAGCGAAATGAGGAAGAAGGCCATGGCGCCGCCGAGCAGCGGCGAGCGGTAAGCGAGGCCGCGGTAATCCTCGATGAGGGTGAGGCGGTCGTCGTAACCGCCGGCGTGGCTGACGACGGCGAAGATGCCGACGTTCATGGCGGCATAGGCAACGGCGTAGAAGCTGGCGGCGGCAATGCCGTCAGCGGAGAGCGCGGCAAAAGCGACGAGCAGGTATCCGGCGTGGGCGATGGAGGAGTAGGCCAGCAGGCGCTTGACGTTGCGCTGACGCAGCGCGCCGAGGTTGCCGATGGTCATGGAAAGAACGGCGAGCCACCAGAGGACGGGCGTCCAGTGATCGTGGAGGAGCGGAAACGCTCCATAGACGATGCGCAGCAGGATGGCGAAAGCGGCAGCTTTGGGCGCGGTGGACATGAGCGCGACCACCGGCGAGGGCGCGCCTTCGTAGACGTCGGGTGTCCAGACGTGGAAGGGTGCAGCCGAAACCTTGAAACCGAGGCCGATGATGAGCATGGCCAGCCCGATGTAAACGATGGCGGGTGCATGACCGGTGGTAATGGCGGAGGCGATCCCGGGGATGCGCGTGGTTCCCGTGGCTCCGAAGATCAGCGCGATGCCATAGAGAAAGAAGGCCGTGGCGAACGAGCCGAGGAGGAAATACTTGAGCGCGGATTCCGGACCTTTGGCGGTTTTGCGGCGGAAGCCAGCCATGATGTAGGTGGAAATGGAGGAGATTTCGAGCGCGATGAAGACCAGCAGCAGCTCGACGGCGCTGGTCATGAACATCATGCCGACGGCGCCGAAGAGGATGAGAGCAAAGAGCTCGCCCAGGCCTTCGGTGGTATCGCTGACTGCGTCGAGCGCAATGAGCAGCGAGGCGAGGACGATGCCGGCGATCAGGACGTGGAAAAAGACGCTGAAGGCATCGGTGCGGACAACGCCGTAGAAGGCGTCGCCGGCGGGCAGCGATTGCTGCCAAAAGCTGGCGGCGAGGGCGGCAAGAGCTCCGAGAACGGCAAGCCAGCCCAGTGGCTTGCGGCTGGCGGTCTTCGGCATGGTGGCATCTGCCAGCATGACCAGGATGCCGAAGATGGTGAGGATGATCTCCGGCAGGACGCGCAGGGCTGGATTGACCGCAGGGTTCATCGAGCACCTCCCTGTGGAGCCGGCGTTGATGCGCTGGCAGCGATGCCGGATGCGGTGAGATGCATTGCCGCTGTAGGATTCGCGAGGCCGGACATAGCGGGGTCAATCGCTTTCATCCAGTACGGCGAGACGACGCCCATCACGACCATGAGGATGGCCATGGGCCAGAGGGTGAGTTGCTCGCGCATGCCAAGGTCGAGGTGCGGGCGCTCGGAGACCAGCGAGGACTGCTGGCCGTAGAAGATGCGCTGCGCCATCCAGAGCATGTAGCCGGCGCTGAGGATGACGCCGACGGTAGCTGCAGCCACCCAGCCCGGATGCACCGGGAAACTGCCGCTCAGAACGAGGAATTCGCCGACAAAACCGTTGAGGAGCGGCAGGCCGATGAGCGCCAGGGTAGTGACGATCCAAAGGGTCGAGAGCATGGGCAGACGCGAGGCGAGACCACCGTACTGGGTCATGTCGAAGGAGCCGTACCGCTCGTAAAGGAAGGCGATCAGTACAAGGATCGCGCCGCCCGAAAGGCCCTCATTGATGGTCTGGTAGACCGCGCCATTGAGGCCGCCGAGCGCGAAGCAGAAGATGCCGATGATGCAGAAGCTGAGATTGCTGAGGATGGCATAGGAGACGACGCGGCGCACGTCGGTCTGGACCAGGGCGACCATCGCGCCGTAGAGCAGGCCAATGACGCCGAGCGCGACCAGAAGTGGGGCAATCTCGCGCACCTGCGCGGGAAACAATCCGAGATTGAAGCGGAAAAGCGAATAGAGGCCGAGTTTACCGGCGACGACCATGGCCATCGCGGTAGGAGCTTCCTCGATGACATCGGCGAGCCAGCCATGCAGCGGAAAGACGGGGACCTTCACAGCAAAAGCGACGAGGAAGGCAATGGAGACCCACCACAGCGCGCCGGAAGCAAACCCGCCGGCAGCAAGCTTCGCCTGGAGCTGGACGAAGTCGAAGGTGCCGGTTTGGGCGTAAAGCCAGATGATGGCGACGAGAAGCAGTGCCGACGGCAGGAAGGTGTAGACGAAGAATTTGAGGGCGGCACGCGGGCCACGGCGGCGTCCAAACATGGCGATGAGGATGGCCATGGGGACGAGCGACAACTCCCAGAAGGCGTAGTAGAGGAAGAGATCGAGCGCGACGAAGACGCCGATCATGGCTGTCTGCTGGAGCAGGAAGAGCGAGTAGAACTCTTTGGTGCGGTGCTCGATGGCTCGCCACGAGACGAGGACACCGATGGGACCCAGGAAGGTGGTGAGCAGAACGAGCCAGAGCGAGAGACCATCGATGCCGAGATGGTAGTGGATGGCCGGATGGGCGATCCACGGCACATCAATGACGAACTGGAAGCCGTGCTGAGCGTAGTCGTAATGGGCCGGCAGGTGCAGGGAGAGAACGAAGGTGACCAGTGCGACGAGCAGAGCAAAGGCCGGGATGACGCGGCCCCGGCGCGGCAGCAACAGAACCACGATCGCGCCCAGGGTGGGCACGAAGGTGATCAGCGTCAGTATGGATGCGTTCAGCACAATCTCCCTCGGATCCCTCAGGGGCTAAAGCCCCATTCTTTCCAGTTCTCTCGGCACGGCTGAAACCGTGCCCCTTCAAATCACTCCGTCAGCGGATCCCAAAGTGCGTGGTCCATCCGAAATACACAGCGACGAGCAGGAGGGCAGCAAATGCGGCCAGCCATCCCGCGTAGGAACGAATGTTGCCGGACTGAATGCGCGCGGCCAGCGAGCCGAATCCCTGCGCGGTGTAACCCGCCAGCAGGCCGCCGCCGTCGATCACGCCGCGGTCGAGTAGTGCGGCGAGCACCCAGCGGGCGATGAAGAGCACGGGCGCGACGACCAGCACGCCGTAGAGTTCATCCACCCAATACTTATTGAAGACGAACGCGTACACAGCGCGGAAACGCGCGGCGAGGCGAGCGGGCAGATCGCGACGCTTGAAGTACATAAGGTGGGCGATGTACCAGCCGCAGAGCGCCACCAGCGTGGAGGCGATGGCAAGGAGGATTTCGAGATCCTTCGCCGGAGCCGGCGCCTGGTTCTCGCCGGGCGTGTGCACGGCGCCGGTAGCCAGCGCCACGCGAGCCTGCTCGTAGGGCAGATGCACCGTGGTGACCGCCGGCGCGAGGAAGTGCGAGAACCAGTTCGTACCGCCAAGACCTTCGGGCCAACCCATCGCGCCGGCAATGACGCAGAGAATGGCAAGGATGATCATGGGCACCAGCATGCTCTTCGGGCTCTCGTGGACGGGATGCGCATGCTCGGCCTCGAGGGTGAGTTTCGTATCATGGCGGGCGTGGACGGAGGCGGCAGCCTCTTCGTGCGCGACAGCGCGGCTCTCACCGAAGAAGGTCATGTACCAGAGCCGGAACATGTAGAACGAAGTGAGTCCGGCGGTCAGCAGACCGATCGCCCAGAAGATCTTGCCGGCTTCAGAGTGAACGAAGGCCTGGTAGAGAATCTCATCCTTGCTGACAAAGCCGCAGAGCGGTGGAAATCCGGCGATGGCGAAGACCGCGGCGGTCATGGTCCAGAAGGTGACGGGAATCTTTTTGCGCAGGCCGCCCATGACGCGCATGTCCTGCTCGCCGCCGAGCGCGTGGATGACAGAGCCGGCTGCGAGGAAGAGCAGCGCCTTGAAGAAGGCATGGGTGACGAGATGGAAGACGCCGGCAGAGTACGCGGCGACTCCGCAGCCCAGAAACATGTAGCCAAGCTGCGAGACGGTGGAGTAGGCGAGCACCCGCTTGATGTCGGTCTGCATCATGCCGATGGTCGCGGCGAGGAATGCTGTGGCCGTGCCGATGGCAGCGACAGTGAGCAAGGCGATGGCGGAACGGTCGAAGATGATGTGTGCGCGCGCGATCATGTAGACGCCGGCGGTGACCATGGTGGCGGCATGGATGAGCGCGGAGACAGGCGTGGGGCCCTCCATGGCGTCCGGAAGCCAGACGTAGAGAGGAATCTGCGCGGACTTGCCGCATGCGCCGAGGAGCAGCAGGAGGCCGATGGCGGTGAGGATGCCGCCGTGGAGAGCAGGATTCGCGCCGATGACGGCAAAGACGTTGCTGAAGTCGAGCGTCCCGAAGTGCGCGATCAGCAGAAACATCGCGAGCAGGAAGCCGACGTCGCCGACACGATTGTAGAGGAAGGCTTTTTTGCCAGCGTTGGCGGCGGAATCGCGCGTGTAATAGAAGCCGATGAGCAAATAGGAGGCAAGGCCCACACCTTCCCAGCCGACGAACATCAGGAGAAAGTTTGCGGAGAGAACCAGCGTGAGCATGAAGAAGAGGAAGAGGTTCATGTAGGCGAAGAACCGCCAGTACCTCTCTTCCTCGGCCATGTAGCCGATGGAGTAGACGTGGATGAGGAAGCCGACGCCGGTGACCACGCAGAGCATAACCATCGAGAGCTGGTCGAGCTGAAAGGCAAAGTTGGCGTGGAAGGCGCCGGTGACGATCCACGTGCCATGCGACTCAATGTACGGCCTGGTCAGGGAGCTGAACCGATATACGATGCCGGCCACCTGAAGCATGGGCAACGCGGCGGCGATGATGGCGACAGCGGTCACCAGCGCCTTCGGGAATTTGCGTCCGAAGAGACCGTTCACCAGAAACCCGGCGACGGGAACGAGCGGGATCAGCCAGAGGTGAAGATCGGTCATAGCTTCATCAGGTCAATCTGGTCGACATTAAGGGTGCTGCGCGCGCGGAAGACCGCGATGATGATGGCCAGGCCCACGGCAGCTTCGGCCGCGGCGACCACCATGACGAAAAAGACGAAGATCTGGCCGCTGACCATGTGCCATTGTTGCGCGAAGGCGACAAAGGTCAGATTGACGGCGTTGAGCATGAGCTCAATGGACATAAAGACCGTAATGATGTTGCGCTTGATAAGAAAAGCAGCGACTCCGATGGAGAAGAGGATGGCGCTGAGGATGAGATACCAGGAGATGGGAACCATGCTCAGTGCTCCTTTCGCGCCAGCGCCACGGCGCCGAGGATGGCGATGAGAATGAGGATGGAGGTGACCTCGAAGGGCAGCAGCAGGTCGCGAAAGAGAACGCCCGAGAGAGCAGCGGTGCTGACAACGTATTCGCCGACATGGACGCGGTGGAAGTCGCCGGAGTGCGAGATGAAGACATACGCGAGCAGCGCGAGGAGCACGGCGGCGCCGGGAAATCCGATGACATAGGCCATTTTGCTGCCGCGCGTGCGCTCTTCCCTGCCCGCGTTGAGCAGCATGATGACGAACGTGAAGAGCACCATGATGGCGCCGGCGTAGACAATGACCTGCGCGGCGGCAAGAAATTCGGCGCCCAGCAGCAGATAGAGCACGGCCAGCGAGCTCATGACCACGATGAGCGAGAGCGCGCTGTTGATGGGATGGCGCTGGAGCAGGAGATTCAATGCCCCCGCCACACACAACGCGCCGAAGATGAGAAAAAGAGCCAGGTGCATGAGTTTTTCAACCTGCCGCACGTGCACAAGAGCCGCACAAATCAAGGGTCCGGAAACCAAAATTGTAAATCAGTGAACCGGCAGCCTCAGGCCCATCCAGAGGCCGGTGACAACGATGTTGGCGATGGCCACGGGCACAAGAAATTTCCATCCAAAACCCATGAGCTGGTCGTAACGGAAGCGCGGCAACGTGCCGCGCACCCAGATATAAAGAAAGAGAAAGAAGAAGACCTTGACTACAAACCAAAAGACCGCAAGAATTGCGGTCGAGATCCGACCGCTGCCGCTGAGAAAATGACCGAAGGGGCTGGACCAGCCACCGAAAAAGAGCAGCGTAGCCACGCAGCCGACGGTGATCATGTTGGCGTATTCGGCCATGAAGAACATGGCGAACTTCATGGAGCTGTACTCGGTGTGGTAACCGGCGGTCAGCTCGCTTTCCGCTTCGGGCAAGTCAAAGGGCGCGCGATTGGTCTCAGCGTAGGCGGCCATCAAATAAACGAAGAAGGCGACAAACTGGAAACCCTCGAAGAAGTTCCAGTGGAGAAAGGCCACTGCGCTGTGACCGGTCTGAACGTTGACGATGTCGCGCAGCCGCAATGATCCGGCGCGCATGACCACGCCGACAAGAGACAGGCCCAGCGCCAACTCGTAACTAATCACCTGGGCGCTGGCGCGCAACGCGCCGAGCAGCGAGTATTTGTTGTTCGACGACCAGCCGGAGAGCGCGATGCCGTAGACGCCCACCGAAGTGATGCCGAGCAGGATGAGCAGGCCGATGCTGACATCGGAAATCTGGAAGAGATCGACGCCGTGCCACTGGATGTTCGCGCCAAACGGGATGACGGCGATGGAAGTAAGCGCGCAGCCGAGCGCGATCATGGGCGCGAGCACATACAGCGGGCGCTCGACGGCCAGCGGCATCAGGTCTTCCTTCAGGAACAGCTTGGCGCCATCGGCGAGCGGCTGGAGCAGGCCGAAAGGGCCGACGCGGCTGGGACCCCAACGGTTCTGGATACGGCCCACCAGCTTGCGCTCCAGCAGAACCGTGTAGGCCACCGCCATGAGCAGAATGACGACCACCACCACGATCTTGATGAGGTTGACAATCAGAAACGTAAAAAGACCGGTCTCCATCCAAAAGCTTCCAATCTTCCCTCAGAGGCTAAAGCCCCTGAATTATGCGGGCCTTATCAGCACGGTTCAAACCGCGCCCCTTCAAAGAAACTCCCTTTCTAGTCCGCCGCTGTTTCCGCGGGTTGGCGCGATTCCATCACCGACGCAAGCACATCGCAATAACGGCCGAGCGTGCCAGAGGTAAAGAGCGTGTCGTTCGAGGGCAGAACGATGTCGCGGCGGGCGGCGGCTTTCTGAATTTGCACGAGCCCGTCCGCCGGGCCGGAACGAAGATGCTGATCGTTGCCCGCTAGCAGATCGAGGTACGGAACGTCGTACGCAGGAACCAGGCGCCGGATCTCGTCGAAGATGGCGAAGGGATCGAAGGGGCTCAG
>JASHRH010000080.1 GCA_030037475.1 Acidobacteriaceae bacterium | reverse complement strand
CTTGGCGACTCCGACGGCTCGCATCGGCTTGATCTTGACCGACGGGCGTTTTGCGGAGCAAGGGAACTTTTCCCGACGGATGCGCGATCGGAGTCATAGGTGCTTGGGTGTGGCAGGGGTCACCGGGAGTGCGGAAGTGGGCCCCCTCATTCGTTCTAGCCGCGGGCGAAGATCCGCAGTGCTCTCAAGCAGGCCGTGAGGGCAGAATCTGAATCGCCCAACCCTTTTTTCGAGCCGTGACCACCCGTGCTCCTCCTACGCGCTTCGTTGATGCTGCTGGTCGTGGGGATCCTCCTCGGGGGAACGGCCATGGCTGCGGAACCGGTGATCGCCGCCCCGAATGCGCTGTCTCCGGTCGGTATCTCGCCGCCGCCGCCGCAGCCGGGGACGGAGAGCATCCCTCAAAGGACGCAGCGCATCGCAGACGGCGTGCTGCCGGCACGGGTTGCCTTCGGCGGGGGAGCCTGGGACCTGGTCGAGCGTACCAGTGCCGTGGTGCGCTCCGTCATGATCATTCTGTTGTTCGCATCCATTGCGACCTGGACCACTTGGCTGGTCACCGGCATCGAGCTCATTCGGGCGCGAAGGCGGTTGGGACCTGACCTGGCTCTATTGCGCCGTGTCAACTCTCTCGCCCAGGTGCGGCCGATACTCAGTGAGGCGGGCGGACTGATGGTCGAGGCCGTTCAAGCCGAGCTGCAGCGATCACCGGCGATGCAGGGGCCGACTGCCGCCCAGGGCGTCAAGGAACGTGCCGCCGCTCGGCTCATCAGCGTGGAGACGGCGCTCGGGCGGCGCATGGCGCGCATGATGAATTTCATCGCCTCGATCGGATCCACGGCTCCGTTCATCGGCCTGTTCGGCACTGTTTGGGGCATCATGGAAAGTTTCATCGGCATCACCAATGCCCAGAGCACCAGTCTGCAGGTCATCGCCCCGGGTATCGCCGATGCGCTTTTGACGACCGCGATGGGTCTGGCGACCGCGATTCCCGCGGTACTGATCTACAACGGACTGCTCCGGGGCATCACAGGCTATCGCGCTCAGCTCGCGGATCTCTCCAACGCCGCGATTTGCGTTCTTAGCCTGGATTTGGAGCGGCGCACCGGGGCGATCACAGAGCAGCCGGTAGTGGCGCGGCAGGCTTCCCATGGCATTTGAGCTGCGGCGTATCCGGGAAGACGACCAGGTCGTCAACCATGAGATCAATGTCACGCCCTTCATCGACATCATTCTCGTATTGCTCATCATCTTCATGATCGCAGTCCCCGTTTCCATGGTGCACATGCCCCTGGAGCTGCCGGTATCGACCCAGAAGTCGCCCTCAATCGAGCAGACGCCGGTGGTCCTGACCGTAGCGGCGGATTTATCGCTGGAAGTAGGCGATCGCCCGGTATCGCGCAGCGGCCTCGCCGCGGCGTTGGATGCCGCCACTCGCAACGACCGCGGTGCGCGCATCTTCGTGCGCGCCGATCGAACGATCCGATATGGCGATTTGATCAAGGTGATGGACCAGTTGCGCGTCGCCGGCTACCTCAAGGTGTCCCTGGTCGCCCGCGAGTCCGAGGAGCCGGCATCCTGAGCGCAACGGTTTCGGTAAGACCCATCGCCTCCATCCGGCTGTGGATGAGCAGTGCGCTGGTCGCACTCCTGGGACACTTTGCTCTACTGGGCATCGTCTTCCTGCGTGGAACCTGGAAGCTGCCGGTCTCGCCTCCCGAGGCCGCCATGACATTGGAACTCGCGCCGCTGCCGACGGCCCCGCAGCGTCCTCCCACGCAGATTCCGGCCGGCCCGCCGCGCTTGGAAGCCCATCCAGGACCGCAACGCCGTTCCACCAGAGAGAATAGGGTCGCGACAGCGCAACCTGCGGCCGCGAAGCCGGCGTTCGACTTGCCCCCGGAGGTGGACATGGCGGAGGCGGAGGTGACACTGCCCAAAGAAGATGCGGCAGTCGCGAAGGTCGAGCGCAGTAAGCGGCCGCCTGCCGTCACCACGACGGCGCCGCCGACACCTCAGTCGCTCCAGGGCAAGGAGTTGCGGGCCCAGGCCCCCGGCGCGGCTGCGAACGCCCCGTCCAACGCCGAGCAGACTTGGGAAGCGAAAATCATGGCGCGCCTCGAGCGCTACAAGCGCTATCCCGGGTTGGCGCAGCGTCGGCGCGAGACCGACACTGTCTACCTGCGTTTCAAGATGGATCGGACGGGAAGGGTGCTGGATGCACGAATCGATCGCAGCGCCGGTTACTCACTGCTGGACGACGAAGTGCTCGACTTGGTGCACCGCGCTGCTCCACTGCCGGCGCCACCGGAACAGGTTCCGGGGGACCCTCTCGAGCTCGTGGTGCCCGTGGAATTCTTCCTCAAGAAGTAGTGACACGGGGTATGTATCGGCGTGAGCCGGGAAGCTCACCGGATCCAGATCACGGGGCCGACCTTGATCAGTTCAACGGGCTCTACCTGAGGGAGTGCCAGGAGCCAGGCATCAATGTCGTTCAGGTTCACCACGGCATTCACCCGCAGATCGGCCTTCGCCGGATCGGTAATCAGGATGTAGCCGTGACGATAGCGGCTCAGCAATTGGGCCACACTTGCGAGAGTCTGGTCGACGACGATGAGCCGTCCCCGTCGCCAGGCCAGATCCACTGACGGATCGGCCGGCCCAACCTGCAAGTCGTGTCCGGCGTCGGACACGGCGACCTGGCCGGCTTTCAGGCGTGCGTGGCTACCGCTACCGCCATCGTCGACCTCCACCTCACCGCGCTCCACGGTGATATGCACCTCGCTGCCGGTATCCCGTCGCACCGAGAAGGCCGTACCGATATCCCGTACCTGCACATCACCGGAATCGACAATGAAGGGACGCGAGTCGTGCACGACGTCAAAATAGGCTTCGCCACGGACGAGAGACACGTGGCGCTCGTGCTCGTCGATGCGGACATCGAGTGCGGTATCGCTGTTGAGCTCGATGCGGGAGCCCTCTCGCAGAACGAGGTTGCGGTGTTCTCCGACCGCAGTCACATAATCGAATCGCCACTGGTGCCACGCGCGAAATCCGCACAGCACCGCGAATATCGAGGCGGCCAGCGCGAGGTAGCGAGCGCCGGAGCGGCGCAACCGCAGCCGAGAGTTCGGCTTGATCCGATCCAGATGCAGCCACAGGGCCGCGAGTTCCTCGGCGGCCCGTGCGTGCTCGGAGTGCTCGGCCCGCCACCGTACGAAGGCCGAATGATCCGACTCGGTGGCCTCACCGGAAGTCAGGCGGGCCAGCCAGCGGGCCGCCTCCCTCTGGGCGCGCGTGGTACGCGTGGTACCCGGAGGGAGTTCGTCCGCGCTCGGCTCTTCCCCGGATTCGGCCACAGGATCTCCTGCCGCTCACAGCCTGCTAGAAGTGTCCCCGAATTGTAAACATGAAGTTGGTGGGAGCGCCGTAAACATTGCCCGTCGCCGACGTTCCGATCGTCTGGTAATACAAGCGGTTGGCCATGTTGTTGAGGTTGACGGAGGCCGACCAGTGCTCGTTGATCTCATAACCCAATCTTGCGCTGACCACGGCCCAGGGGCCTTGGTTGAAGTGGTAGGGGAGCAATGGGGGGATCGGATTGCCCTCATCATCATAGCCGGAGAAGACCGAGCCCTTCGCGTAGGTGGCGCTTTGTCCGTTGACGCCAGCCCCGACGCTCAATCGGCGCCAAGCGCCCGGCAGCCGATAGGTGCTCCACACCTTGAACAGATGCTTGGGGGACAGGGTCTCTATCGGCTGATCCACGTCCTTCGGATTACCGTCGTACAGAAACCGCTGTTCATTGTAGGTATAGCTCGCGGAAATCTGCCAGTCCGGCAGGATCTGGCCGGTGATCTCGGCATCGACGCCCTTGCTTTCCAGATCACTTGTAGGCAGCCAGCAGCAGGAGCTGCCGTCCAGATTGCTCTGATAGTCATAGTTGTCGTCAAAGACGGCAGCGTGCTTTTGCAGTATCCGATACACCGCGAGAGAGGTGTTCAAAGCACCATCGAGCAAGGCGCCCTTGATGCCACCTTCGGTCTCGTATCCCCTGATGGGCTCGAGGGGGGTGCCTGGAGGGGGACCCTGTAGATCATCTGCCTGAGAGCGGAAGATGTCCGTGTAATCGGTGTAAAGCGACCAGGATTTTGTGAAGTCATAAACGATACCGCCGTAAGGTGTGACCGCGTGTGGCGTCTGGAAGCTCACGTACTCGTTCGGATAGGGCGGCTCTCCATAGACTACCT
>JASHRH010000079.1 GCA_030037475.1 Acidobacteriaceae bacterium | reverse complement strand
CTGATCTGCGCATGGTCCGCCGCGAGACGGCGGACGATCGCGGCCGTCGCATCGGCCGAGTGATCGTCGACCGCGAGTATGCTCAGAAGGCTTGGCGGATAGTCCTGCATGAGCAGGGATTGCAGGCACGGCCCGATATTCGCTTCCTCGTCGCGCGCCGGTACGATCACCGCGATATGTGGCGCGCGATCGCGCGGCGGCGGCGCGGCAACGAGGCGCGGGAGAAGCCCGCGTTGCGTAGCGGCCCGCAGGATCAACCACGATATGATCGCGAGCCAAACGGAAGAGAACAGGAGCTCCACAGCCTTAACCGAGATTGCGCCGCAGCCCCCCGTGGACCGACGTTTGAGCAAGCAACCGTCGGCGACGGCGGTAAGTTCCGCTATCACGCTTGTGCCGGCCGCAAAAGCTCTCCGTGGTCCGGACCGCGGCGCAACCGGCAAAACACCCCATAGCCAAGAGACAACAAGGGACAACCGGAATTAAGAGGCTCGAATTGACGTTCCCCCACGTTGTGCCGAAACCTTTAGCGGATTATCGCCGTGGATTCAAAGTCGACAACGATCGCAACACGCGAAGTTTGTGGGACTCGGAGCATATGACGATTGTATGATGAATGCACATCGGCTTGGTTGTCGACAAGTTGAATAAGGATGCGCGAGCGGCAAGATAAGGATCAGGATGTCCGCCCGATTCCGCTCTCGGATCGGCGCGGTGTCTTTTACCCTGCTTTGGTCTGGTCTGGGTTCACGGCCGCCTTTGTCTGTGTCGTCATCGGCAATCGTCTTCAAGTCGCGCTCGGCACGATCGACGCCTTGGCGGCCGTCGTCCTGGGAAATTGGTTGCTGTTCGTGTATTCGGCCGCTATCGGCTTCGCCTGCGGCCGCTGGGGACTCAATTTTCAGCTCGTGCTCAAAGCCGTGTTCGGCCGGTTGGGCGCTATCCTGCCCAGCCTTCTCCTTGCGGTTCTGGTCACCGGCTGGTTCGCCTATCAGGTAATGCTCACGGCAGAAATCCTGCTGGGCGCCATACACGCCGTACGTGCCGATGCTTGGGCGGTTCTCGTCGTCAGCGCGGGTATATGTTTTGCGATTCCAGTTATCGTCAGCCGACGGCACGGCTTCGCCGTTACCGCAAGTGCATTTCCCGCCATGCTGATATTTGCGGCGATTGCGCTTGTACAAACCGTCTTGCCCATCGGCCGAACGCTGCTTGACGGACCGCTGAACGGATCGCTTCCGTTCGCGACAGGCGTTGCCGTCGCTTTCGGGACCTTTGTCGTCAGCGGAACGATGACCGGCGACATCGTCCGCTTCTGCCGCACCGGCAACGAGGCGGTGCAGGTAACCACTATCGGCTTCTTGTTCTCCAATCTTCCATTCATGCTGCTCGGTGTGCTGATCGGCGCCGCCGGCCACAACGTCATCGGTCTACTCGAAGACGGCAGCATGATCGCCGCAGTTCTTCTGGCCATTACTCTGCTCAGCAATTGGGCCTCATGCGATGCTTGCCTCGCCAACGCGAGCGTCACGCTCAAGAGCGCCTTTCCGGCGGTGCCGTGGATCGTGGTGTCAGGCGCGATTGCGCTCGCTGGAATCTTAGCTGCCTTCGGCGGCTTGATCGACAACCTGTTCGGCTGGATCCTATTTCTCGGTGCCGTCGTTCCGCCGGTCGGCGGCGTCATCATCGCCGACTATTATGTTATTCGTGTCCATCAGGGTTTTGCGCGCGGCCGTGATGTGCGTTTCAACATCGCGGCGCTTTGGGCGCTGGGCGCCGGAATTGCCGCAGCGCTGATCGTCATGTTCGTCCGGCCAGACATCTTGGCTCCTCTGATCGGAATCCCGGTGGCTGGATTGCTCTACCTCGCGCTCGCCCATCTGGCCCCCCGTCGCCTTGGCGTCGATTTTGCGCACGACAACTTCGGCGCGGAGGCCATTGATTGAGCCGACGATGCAGCTAAGGCAGCGTCAAACATCGTTGCGCGCGCAACCGCCGACTGAGGCGCGTACCGCGATGGTGGCGATCATTCTTATCTCTGCGTTGGCCTTTGTGCTGTTTCAGGCGCGAAAGCAAATCCACGCTCTGCTCGCGATCAACGAAGCCCGTCTGGAGATCTTGCTTGCCCGCGCCGATGCGCTTGGCGAATTGCACGGACGCGTGGTTGTCCTCGACGGTCCCGAGTCGGAGGAAAGCTGGAGGCGCGGGATACATTTGTTGAACGTCCTGCCGCCGCTGGACCGGCAGATAACCGTCGTCTCTTCGGCAACCGCCGATGGTTCGACGGCGGTCGACCTTGCGCACGTAATCGGCTTGCCTCCTTCGGCAATCCGCAGCACCGACGGTCGATTCGTGATCCGCGCCGGCCGCCTGCTGGTCGTTCGATCCGACGGCCGCGTCGTCATTGTCGCCGTGGCCCCGCTCACTGCTCTCGTATCCGGTCTGTGGGAGCGGCTTTCGATGGATTTATTTGCGGTTGGGTTCCTTGGCTTTCTGCTGTTTCTCGTCCGCGAAAGTCGCCTCAGTGATTATTCCATCCGCCGACTCCTAGATGCGTCGCCGATTCCCCTGGTCCTCATGGATGTGGAAAACGGCGTGCTGCGATTCGCCAACCGGGCGGCGTTCGATCTTTTTCCCGAGCGCCGCCTACGCGCGTTTGAGGAACTGCAAGCCGCCCTCCAGCAGTGCAGCGAAGTGCTGCATTGGCTGATCGGCGACGAGGGAAGTGGCGACGAGATAGCGACCAGGGAGTTCGAAATCCGTTGCGCGGAAGGGCAGTCGCGCTGGGTGATCGTTTCGCGGCATCGATTAATCGTTCAAGGCCGCCGGCAACTCATCGCCAGTATTGCGGACATTACGGTACGCCACGAAGCCGAAGTGGCTCTGAAGCGCGCCAAGGAACAAGCGGAAGCACTCGGTCGCATGCGCTCAGAATCGCTCGCGATGATCAGTCATGAATTGAGAACGCCGGTGACCGGCGTGCTCGGATTGGCGCAGCTGCTTGCCGCCCAGCCGCTGGCCGCACCGGCGGCAAGGATCGTTCGACGCATGGTGCAGGCTGGGCGGACGCTGGCGGCGATCATCAATGATTTTGTGGACGTCGCGATGCTGGAGGTCGGACAAGTACGTCTCGACCAGCGGGTGTTTGATCCCCAGGAGACCGTCGCCGCCGCGGTCTCGTTGGCGAGTGCCGGCGCCGCCCGGGGGCTTGCCATCCACGTCCGTTGCGAAAATTCTCTGCCCGCGCTCCTCGGGGACCCGGACCGGCTGCAGCAGATCGTGATCAATCTGGTGGGCAACGCAATCAAGTTCACCGAAAAGGGGCATGTCGCCATCGATGTCACGACAACGCGACGATCTCGCGAGGCCGTAGAACTCGCCATCGATGTCAACGACACTGGCATCGGAATCCCGGCGGACGTGATACCGAGGTTGTTCCAGCCCTTCTCTCAGGGAGAGACCGGATCCAAGAGACGATACGGTGGCACCGGGCTTGGTCTGGCCATTTGCAAAAGGCTGGCCGAGGCGATGGGTGGCTCGATCACTGTAGATAGCGAGCTCAATAAAGGGTCGACATTCCGCGTGCGACTTCCTTTCGAGCACGCGGTGGAAACGGTCATCGCTCCCGGTGAGCGCTCACGCGCCCGGGTTCTCGTCGTTGATGACGTCACGCTCAATCGAGACGTGGTCGCCGATCTCCTGCGCGCCGAAGGATGCGAAGCCGAAACTGCTGCGTCCGGAAGAGAGGCGGTCGAGCAGGTCACGACTGGCAGATTCGACGTCGTGCTCATGGACATTCGCATGCCGGACATGGACGGCCTCGCTGCCACGGCGGCAATCCGGGCCAGGGCGGCGGCCGCGCGGCTGCCGATCCTGGGCCTCACGGCAAACCCGCTGCCAACCAATCGAGCACTCTACCGGCTTCGAGGAATTGACGACATCATCGAGAAGCCGATTGACCGTCTCAAGCTCAAACAGGCAATTGATGGCGTCAAAATGCCGAGCGCGCCCGCAATCGTCGGCAACGTGCCGTCGCGGATCGAGCATCTCATCCGGTCGCTTGGCCGCGAACGGACCGGGCGCATCGTCGCCGCGTTCACGACCGTCGGCGGCGAAGCGATCGAAACCATCGCCGAGAGTTGCGCCGCACTCGATTTTGATCAAGTCGCGGAGGCCGCGCATCGATTATCAGGCGCGGCCTCCAACCTCGGCATGGAGGATCTTGCGCTGGCCACTGCCCGGTTGGAAGGGGCAGCGCGCGCGGGCCTGGCCTCGCAGGTTTCACGGGCTGCCGAGACGGCCGTCATTCGCTTTATGGAAGTCGCGCCGATAGTAAATACGCTCATCGCCGGAAGCACTGATTTCACCGAGGCTCAATCAGAAAGCATGTAACCCGATCCGTGCACGGTGGTAATCAGCGTCGGCTGCTCGGGATCGATTTCGATCTTGCGCCGGAGCCGGCGAACCAGCGTGTCAACGGTCCGGTCGAGCGGATCCCATCGCCGCCGGCTGGTGGCGGCGATCAGCCGCTCGCGTGACATGACGCGGCCGGGATTGCGGGCAAAGACGCACAGCAGGTCGAATTCGGCAGTCGTCAGAAGAATGGTTCTGCCGCTATCGTTGGCCAGCCGCCGGCGACGAACGTCAAGCGTGCACTGGCCGATCCGGAAAACTTCCAGGCCGTTCGCGGCAGGACTATGCCCGACCCTGCGCAGCAGATTGCGGACCCGCGGCAGGAGTTCACGTTCGTCGATCGGTTTGGCGATGTAGTCGTCGGCGCCATATTCGAGACCGAGGATGCGGTCGACCTTGTCGTTGCGCCCAGTAATCAGAATGATGCCGATATCAGATTTCTCGCGCATCTCCCTCGTCAGCGATAACCCGTCGCGGCCGGGCAGCCGGATGTCGAGCAGAACCAACTCGACCGCCGTGGTGCGCATGATTCGTTCGAACCCCTGCGCGTCCGCCGCAAGAGACACTTCGTAGCCTTCGGCATCGAGAAACGCAGCCAACGTTTCCCGGATCGACGGATCGTCGTCGACGACGCTCACCCGATGCGATTGCGCCTGCCCTGCGTAACGCGACCGAGACTCCATTTACATTTTTTAACAATTTTGCCAGCGCCATTCAAGATCGTGCGCGGACTCGTTCACATCGCCTTGCGACACTGATCCAACCAATTCTTTCAGGCGTGGAGAAGTTCGGATGTCGAGCGACAACGAAATCTGCGGGATGGATGCGGTTGCGCTTGCGCGCGCGATCCGCGGGAAAAAGCTTTCTCCGGTGGAGGTGGTCGAGGCTTGCCTTAAACGCATGGAACAGCTTGAGCCAACCCTCCACGCATTCTGCACGCCGGCCCCCGATCTTGCCAGGCGTCAGGCGCGCGATATCGAAGCCCGTCTTGCCAAAGGCGAAACGGTTGGACCGTTGGCCGGTGTGCCGGTCGCCATCAAGGATCTGGTCTGCAGCGCCGGAATCCGCACCGTCTCAGGGTCGATTGCCTACTTGGATTTCATCCCGGAGGAAGACGACGTCGCGGTCGAGCGGCTCAAGAAGGCAGGAGCGGTCATCCTCGGCAAGACCAACGTCCCGGAGTTCGGCTACAGCGGCGTCAGTCACAATCCTGTCTTCGAAACCACACGCAATCCTTGGAACACCGATCTGACATCCGGCGGATCGAGCGCCGGCTCGGCGGTGGCCGTGGCGACGAGAGAAGCGCCGTTCGCAATCGGCAGCGATGGCGGCGGTTCAATCCGCATCCCGTCGGCACATTGTGGCGTCTTCGGCATGAAGGCGTCGATGGGTCGCGTCCCGCTTTACCCGTGCTGCCGGGACGAGCGCTATCCGGGCGTCTCCAGCTGGGAGAGTATCGAACATGTCGGACCGATCAGTCGAACGGTCGCCGATAGCGCGTTGATGCTCTCCGTCATTGCCGGCCCTGACGACCGCGATCGACATTCACTTCCGGCGCCCAATTTCGACTGGATGGAATGCGTCGCCGGCGACCTGAAAGGACTGAAGGTCGCCTATAGCCCCGATTGGGGTTACGCGGCCGTCGATCCGCAGGTGCGAAGGATCGTCGGCGATGCGGTGAAGGTGTTCGAGCGCGATCTGGGCTGCCATGTCGAAATCGCCCATCCCGGGTGGGAGGACCCGTTTGTCGCGTTCTGGGGTCTGGTCGCCATGGATACCGATCTCAGAGGCATGCGGGCCATGGTCGCCAAGCACGGCGCGCAGATGTCGCCGCATCTGGTGGAGTTCATTCAAAGGCCGTGGACCGCCGAAGAGCTCACCGATGCGATGGTCGCGCGCAAGGCGGTAGTCAACAAGATGTGGAAGTTCATGCGGAAATACGACCTGCTGCTGACGCCCACGCTCGCAGTGCCGCCGTTTGCGGTTCACGTCCAAGGCCCCGAAAAGATCGAGGACCGCATGGTGGCGACCACGCAATGGCTCGCCTTCGTGTTTCCGATCAATATGACCGGCCAGCCAGCAGCCTCGATACCGGCCGGTTTCACCGATGACGGACTGCCGGTGGGATTGCAGATCGTTGGCCGCCATCTCGACGACCCGTTGGTGCTCAAAGCATCCGCGGCGTTCGAGAAGGCGAAGCCGTGGAGTAGCCGGCGGCCACCCGTACTCGATCAGAAATCCAGCAAGCCGACCTCAACGCGATGAAGCCAAGTTGGCAGAGGAGCCGATCATGAGCACCGCGACCGAGCATACGATTCTGGAGGAGGAATTCGAACACGAGGCGGTGCCTCAGGGCCGCCGGCAGTCGACCGCTTCGGTAGCGGCGGTTTGGTTCGGCTTCCCGATGATCCTGACCAACGCGGTCTTCGGCGGAGTGATTGCCTATAACCTTGGTTTTTGGCGGGCGCTCGTCGCCATAGCTATCGGAAACGCCATCCTGCTGCTGTATGTCGGAACGCTCAGTTATATTGCCGGCAGCACCGGGCGCAACTTCGCGCTGCAGGCCGAACATACGTTCGGCAAATACGGCTACACGGTCGCTTCCGGTTTTCTCGCCAGCATTGTCATCGGCTGGTACGCTTTTCAGACTGGATTGACCGGCACGACGGTCCACCAATCGTTCGGCTGGAACGAAACGCTGATCATCGTCATCGCTGCGATCCTCTATACGGCAGTGACGTTCATCGGCATCAGAGCTCTTTCGATCCTCGGAATGATTGCGGCGCCGCTCTACGTCATCTTGGGCTTCGTCGCACTCGCGCTGATCGCCGCCGATCACGGCCTCGCCGGAGTGCTCACCTACGGCGGCACCGTCGGCGCAATGACGCTCGGCAGCGCCGTCACGATCGTGGTCGCCACCTTCGCCGACTCCGGCACCATGACGGCGGATTTCACCCGATGGGCCAAAAGCGGCCCGAGCGCGGTTTATGCGGCGCTCACCGCCTTTCCGATCGCCAATATGGTCGCTCAGCTCTTCGGCATGGTCATCGTCTGCGCGGGAGCCGCGGCAACACCGGCAACGAGTGGCGGTGATTTTCTTCCCGTGCTGACCAGCCATGGCAGTGTATTGGCTGCCATCGCTCTCATCTTTGTCTTCGTCAATCTGGGATCGGTCTGCACCCACTGCCTTTATAACGGTGCCGTTGGCTGGAGCCGGATTGCCGGCAGCAAAATGCGCATCCTGACGATTGTACTCGGCATCATCGGGGGGATTGCCGCAATTGCCGGAGTCTGGAGCCTATTTCTCGATTGGCTGAATTTGCTCGGCATCTTCGTTCCGCCGATTGGAGCGGTGATGATTACCGATCAATTCCTTGTCAGGCATTATTCCGACGTCGGACAGGTGCCGAATGTCCGGCCAACGGCGTTTGTGGCGTGGGCGCTCGGGGCTGCAGTCGCTATCGTTGTCCACTACATGGCGCCGTCCTATTCGGAGGCGGTCGCCGGGCTTATCGTAGGCGCCGCGAGCTATTACGTCCTGGCGGTGGCCTCGCGCCAAGCGCCGGCATCGGCATAGGCGCAATGCCGGCGTTCGCTCCATAAGCTCACGCTCAGAGTATTGAGCGCGGCTCTGCATTCCTTCCGCGCGACGAACGGCTATTTCGCCGGCACCACCAGCGAATAGCGCTCGTCGGCGGCGAGGCATTGGGCCTGCGGGAGTCCCAACTCCTTGCGCACCATGTTGGTGCCGAGCACCAGCGACACCATCTTGTAGAAGGCGTGACGGCGGCTCATGCCCTCGCGCCCCATGCCGCAATCGGACGAAATCACCAGCCGTTCCGGCGCAATGTATTTGAGTGCGGTACGGATGTGGGCCGCCACCTCGTCCGGCGTTTCCACCTGCAGCGTGTGGTGGTCGATGACGCCGATTGCGATCTTCTTGTCCTTGATGGTCTTGCCGATCGCCTCCAGATCCATGCCGCCGGAACTCGCCGATTCGAAAGTAATCACGTCGGCGTCCACTTTGTTGTAGGTCTCCAGCACCGGCTTGTAGCTTTGAAT
>JASHRH010000078.1 GCA_030037475.1 Acidobacteriaceae bacterium | reverse complement strand
CAAGGCGCAACTTCTCGACACCGGAACGGTGGAGCCGCTGGTGGCTCTTTATTTCGCGGACCACATCGAGCAGGTTCAGTTCGAAGATCCGTCTATCCTGGACCACTTCGATATCCGGACTGAGCGGAGCTTCGACCGTCTGCGTGCGATGGTGGGACTCAGGGCACCCCAGGCGGCGATGATTACGCTGGACATTCGAATGGGGCCGTTCGAAAACGATGAACGCGAGGTTGTGGCCGAGAAAACCGCCATCTTCCTGATGCTCGACTCTCCGCTTCTGACGATTCAGGTCATCGTGCCTTACACACGTTCAGGTGGGAGGATCGCCGTGTCAAGGGTTTACTACACGGAGATGCCCGGCGACGAAAATGCCGCGCCTTGTCGGCTCTTCAAGATTTTTCCCAGTGCACCCGTTGCCGTGTGTTGATGACCGGCAATCTTCAAATCACCTGGAGCTTGAACCGGTTAATCGCGAGGTCCGCCCCTTCGACCGCCTTCTCCAAGTTGAGCGCCTGCCTGATCGCCTCCAGGTCCAGCGTGATCTCCTGCTTCCGGAGGCCCGACAGCACGGTGTTCCGGGAGTCCTCTGGAGTTCCCGCGAGAAGCTCCTGCCATTGAGGAAGCGGGAGCGTAACGGTCACGCGCTTGTATTCGGCGGGGATCTTCTGCTCGTCGATGACATTCACGGACGGCGGGCACTTCCGCTTTTTTGTTAGCGATCATCTGAAAACGTATTTTTCTGGACTCCCGCCGGACTGGATTTCGTCGCCATGCGGTTGAGTTTGAGCCGCAGGTACTCCAGATAGTTGTGGGGCATCGGATGAGCGAGGAGTTCGTCGATGACGGGCTGGAAGTAGGCGAGGGAACGGATCGGGGACAGCGGGGGCAAGTCGGCGGGCCTGACCAGTCGGCGCAGGGATGCCAGCAGCAGAGCCGATTCGACGAGTTGCAGGGAAACGCTTTGTTCATGCCACCGGCGGGCCTGGCGGTGGTCCTGAAGACTGGCGGACAGCGGCGTCTCCGGCAGTTCGACATACAGGAGAATGACAGCGGCCACGTAAGCGGCGGAGTCGGATTCGGATGCCGTCATTTCTTCCTCCGCCGGGCGGCGGTTTCGATCTCGCTCTCACGGACCCGATAACTGTCGCCTTCGATGACCGTGACATCGGCATGATGCAGGAGGCGATCCAGCAGCGTGACGATGCAGGTGGCGTTGGGAAATACCTCGTTCCACTCTTTGAAGGGTCTGTTGGTTGTAAGGATCACCGGCTTGCGCTCGTAGCGGCGATTGATGACTTCATAGAGTAAGTCGGCGGCCTTGTCGTCGAAGGAAAGATACCCGACTTCGTCGACGCACAAAAGTCCCACATTGGCGTAGCCGCGCAGCTTGCGGCGGCGTCCTTCGGGAGTCTGGCGATGCAGATCTTCGAGCAGCGCCGGCGCGGAACGAAACAGGACGGAACTGCCCGCCAGCACGGCGGCGTGGCAGATATTCTGAGCGATCATGGTCTTGCCGAGACCGTTGCGCCCCACCAGCACCAGGTTGCGGGCTTCGTTCAGAAAGTCCAGCGTGAGGGCGCGTTCAATCACATCGCGTTCGATGCGCGACGGCCACGTCCAGTCGAAGTCGGCCATGGGTTTGAAGCTTTTGATGCCGGAGTATCGAAGCCGCCGCTCCATGCTGCGGCGCGAGCGCTCCTCCGTTTCGATCCGCGCGAGCTGCTCGATCAGCTGCTGCGGCGACCAGCGGTTCTTTGTCGCGCGCGCCAGAAAATCGTCCAGGTCTGCAGGGAGGGCGCACAGACCGATCTGGCGGAGCTGAGTGGAGAGGCTACTGCTCGGAGTCGTCGTTGCCGGTGCGGGCGAGTTCATCGTATGTCTCCAGACTGTGAGGCCTGACCTCGATGGACTGGACCTCGGGGTGGCGGCTGAGATCGACCGCCAGTGGCGCGGGCGACGACCGCTGTTGTTTGCGTAACAGAAACGCGACCGATGAGGCGCGCGGCGTATTCCGTTCCAGCGCTTCGCCGATGGCGCGGCGCAACGCGGCGGGGCCGTACAGGTCCAGCAGCCTGAGCAGTTGCGCGGTTTGGCTTCCGGCCGATTCTCCCTGTGCGAAGGCGAGGTCGATCAGCGTTTGGCTCTCCGGCGCAACCTGGGTAAGACGACCCGCGGGAGTGGCGTTGAAAGCTTTGCGTTTCGTCTTCAGCAACGCCTGCTGATGAGCCGGGTCCAGCACCAGTTGATGCCGGTCGTATGTGCGGTGATGGCGGGCGACCTCCGCCGTTCCATCCAGGATTCGCACCAGCGTGTCGGAAGCGACCAGCGTCAACTGGCGGCCCACGGCTTCAGGCGGAATCGAATAATCGTTGAGATCGAAGCGGACGTAAATCGTTTTTGCGCTCCGCACCGGCAACACCAGATCGGTCGGGAACGGATGCGCGGGGTGTGGCAGCAGACGTGTCCGTTCTTCGGCGAAAGCCTCGGCCACAGTCCGGCTGTCGTCGCCCGGCCAACGTCGCCGATGCGCCACCTGATCGCGCCAGACGAGCGCCTGCCGATTGCATTCGGCCAGCGTGGTGAACGAACGGCCGGCCCAGAAGGATTCCCGCACATAGCGAATAGCGCGCTCGACGCGCCCCTTCTGATTGCCGGCGCGAACCTGACAAGCGCGAGCGACGAAGTGATAGTGGGCGCACAGCTCCATCAGTCGCGGGTTGAAGCGGATTTCGCTTCCTCTGCGCTCCAGCACCGCGCTGCGAAGGTTGTCGTAAAGAAGGACGCGAGGCTGGCCGGCCCAGTCCGCAAAGGCATGGACGTGACCGCGCAGAAAGTTCTCCATCGTCTGATCGAAGAAAAACTCCAGATACAGCGCCCGCGACCACGACAGCGTGATCACAAAACAGGACAATGTGCGGCGAGCGCGGCCCACGGCCACATGGCCGAAGTGAGCCCAGTCCACCTGGGCCTGTTCGGCGGGGAAGGCCTGCAGACGCAGGAAAGGCTCGCGCACCGGCGGACGCAGTTGGGCCACGGCGCGCCGCAACTGAATCACGCTGCCGGTGTAGCCGCGTTCGCGGATCATCTGATGGATGCGCGTGGCGCGCAGCCGCGGGTGCTGGTCCAGAGTCTGGCGCACAAACTCCATGTAGGGGTCGGTGATCGAGGTGCGCATCGGCTGCGTGCGGTTGAAGCGGGTCGATTCGATGGCGTTGCGAACGGCGTCGGGGTGAACGTTGAGTTCGCGGGCGATGGTGCCGATTTTCCAGTGCTCGGCGTAAAAATAGCGGCGAATCTGCACGCGGGTTTCCGGGCTGATCATCTGTTCTCTCTTCCGAATCGCGGATTTCGGGGGAACGGATCGACGAACCGGCCACTCCGCAGGCAAACGATGCAACGGAGGAATGCGAACGGCGGCTTCTCCACCAGGCGCCGCCCAACGAAAGCAGCGCCTGAGCCGGACAGCGTGGTTATCGAGGCCGCTTCCGGCGCCCCACAACCGCATAGTGCCGGAGAAGTGATCGAAAGGGAACCCTGATCCGTCACGCGGGACCGCCGAAGCCGGTATTCCCGCTGCCGATCGCGATGATCGAGCCGGCCTTCGGGGCTTCGCTGATGCCGGCAGTTGGCGCGGCGGCGCTGTCCACGCCGGGCTTCGGCTCGGCACTTTTCGCTGCAATAGCGCTGTCCGCGATCGCAGTGCCGGCAGATCCAGAACACTGCGTGACATCCCACGCCAAGGCAAATCCGTTGACGAAGCACCACCTCGCCATGTCGATCCATGCGCGCCGGCAGGCGGGGCTGGACAACGGCGAACGATCATGGCAGGTTGGAACCAGTTTGCTGTGTGGTTACCTGCTGAA
The DNA here is from genome assembly GCA_030037475.1 of Acidobacteriaceae bacterium. GTDB lineage: Bacteria > Acidobacteriota > Terriglobia > Terriglobales > Acidobacteriaceae > Palsa-343. The sequence goes on along the minus strand of JASHRH010000078.1, from coordinate 633 downwards.
GGTCGCCATACCGGCGTCCGGCCGCTCCAACGGCCGGACGCGCTTATGTTTTATCCCCGCCTTCGACGAAGAACTTTACACCTGCGGCTTCAGGCTGATGATTGACGGATGATTCGATGATTCGCGCCTTCGGCGCGGATGATGTCGCCCGGCTTCCTACACCGGCGACAGTTCAAAAAACGACGACTTCAGATGATCGATGACAATACCGGTCACAATCGACGGGACGCCGATAAACGTGTTAATCGCAAGACGCGAAAAACGCGCGAATCGGGTGTCACCTGCGATTTCGGACAGGTAAATGCCCACTCCCACGCCCAGCGGCGCGCCAATGATGGTTGCGAGGGTCACGAGGATGGCCGTTCCCATCAAAGACGGGGCGATGCCGCCGCCCGCCTCTCCAACGGCAGCCGGCTCTTTGGTGAGAAAATTCCAGTTGAAGGCGCCGATCCCGTGAATGATCAGATAGGCCAGTATCGAGACCAGCGCGCCAAGGGAAACCAGAGTCGCCAGCGCCGTGGCTCCGAAGCCCAGCACGCCGGGCCAACGGCGCCGGCCGCGGCGGCGGAGGATAGCGGGCGCAACTTTAACCCCTGAAGCCGCGGACACCGGACATTCTCCTGACGATGGAAT
>JASHRH010000077.1 GCA_030037475.1 Acidobacteriaceae bacterium | reverse complement strand
ACCGCCTCTTCCATGTTGTCTTCAATCGGCTGCGAGAATCCCCAGATCACGGTCGGGAATTTCTCCTCCAGATGGTAATTCATCGCGGAGATCAGGTCGTCTTTGTCTCCGTGGAAGATCGGCCGCCATTCGCTGGTCGGCTTCAGGCCGACGAAGTACTCGGTGTTGAAGAAGCCGGTATGGTCCGTGCCGTCGTCGGGGCGCCCCGTCTGGCTCGTGCATTCCGTCGCCTCAGGAAACGAGCAGAGAATGAGCCTGGCCTGGTCGGCGACAGCAATGCTCTCCGCGGGGCCGACACTCTGATCGAGCTCGCCGCGCACCCAGAGCGCGCCTTCGTCGAGGTGAGGCAGAAACTCCGAACCGATCACACCGCCGAAGGCGAGATACACTGCGAGGGCCAGACCGATCAGGCCGGCACCGATGGTGAAGCGCTGATGATGAATCGCCCACCGGACGCCTCGCCGGTAGCGCTCGCGGAGAAACTCCATTGCCGGGTTCCTCCACTCTCTCGCACCCCTGCGAAAGAAAAGGCTGCAAAGCACCGGCGCCAGAACGATGGAAAACAGCAGAGCGCCGAGCAGCGCGAAGGCCACCGTCCACGCCATCGGGTGGAAGATGCGGCCTTCGACAGCCTGCAGCGTGAAGATGGGCAGGTAGGCGGTGATGATGATCGCGATGGCATAGAAGACCGGGCGCTGCACTTCGTGGGCAGCTTCCGCGATGCGCTCCTGAACGGAGCGGCCCTGCTCGTCCCTGCGCGCCAGGTGGCGGACGATATTCTCCACCATCACCACGGCGCCATCCACCACCATGCCGAAATCGAGAGCCCCGAGCGACAACAGGTTTGCCGGGATATGTTTCAGATCAAGGCAAATGGAGGCTAAAAGCAGGGAGAAGGGAATCGTGACGGCGACGATCAGCGCGCCGCGCACGTTGCCTAAAAGCAAAAGCAGCACAAGCACCACGAGGATGATGCCCGCACTGAGGTTGTGGAGCACGGTGCGAATCGTGAAGTGCAGCAGGTCGCTGCGATCGATGAAGGCGTGGATGGTAACGCCCTTCGGAAGGATCTGAGCATTGAGCTCATCCACCATTTTGTGGACGCCGTCGAGGGTTGGTTGCGCGTTGGCCCCTTTCTGCAGGCAGAGAATGCCGGACACCACATCGTCGTTATCGATGAGCTTGCCATGGTCGCGATAGGCGTCGCCGAACTGTCCCAGCCGGATCATCGGCCCCTGCTCGACCACGCCGAGATCCTGAATCCGGATCGGCGTGCCGCCCTTCTGAGTCACGACGGTATTGCCGATATCCTGGATGTCGCGGACCAGACCGACTTCCCGAATGTTGATCTGCTGCTCGCCGTCCTCGATGAAGCTGCCGCCGCCATTCGCATTGTTGTTGCTCAGCGCCTGCTCCACCTGCGCGAGGCTCAGGCCGTAGTCGATCAGCTTATCGGGGTCGAGCCGCACCTGATATTCACGAGTTGGGCCGCCAAACGGGTTTGTGTCCACGACGCCGGGGACCGACTTCAGATATTTCTGCACCACCCAGGTATCGAGCGACTTCAGGTTCATCACGTCGTACCGCGGATTGGTGCTCCGTAGAGTGTAGAAATAAATTTGTCCGACGGGGCTCCAGTCCGTGCCCATTTGCGGCACCACGCCGGGAGGCAACGTGACCTGCGACAGCCGTTCCAGCACGCGCTCGCGGTTCTCGAAATCGGTGGTCTCATCGCCGAATACCAGCTCCACAGTGGAGAGGCCGAAGATGGACCAGGAACGAACGACGGAGACGCCGGGAACGCCGTTCATCACGGTCTCCAGCGGGATCGTAACCTGCTGTTCCACCTGTTCCGCCGAGATACCCGGCCACTGCGCGATGAAGTCGACGTAGTTGTTCGCCACGTCGGGGTACGCTTCTACGGGGAGCCGATGAAACGACACAATGCCCCGGGCGAACAGCAAAATCCCGAACGCCAGCACCAGAAACCGGTTCTGGAGGGAGAAATCGACGAGCCTGCGAATCATTGCGCCTCCAGCGTCGATTCCAGCTGGAGCACGCTTCTCACCACCTGCTGGCCCGGCAAAAGGCCGGAGAGAATTTCCTGGTTGTTGCCAGGCAACAAGTCGCCGGCCTGCACAGTGACGCGCCGGAAATGGTTTCCGCCTGCGGGCACGAAAACCCAGTCCTCATCATGAAGGTGCAGAATCGCATCGGCCGGCACCGTGGCATGCACCCGTTTGGTGCGCCCGATCAGCGTGGCCGTGACGAACATGCCCAGCCGCAGCATGCCCGGGTTGGGAACGTCGATGCGTACCTTCGCTGTGCGAATGGCGGGATCGAGCACCGGCCCGACGTCACTCACCCGGCCAGCGAGCACGCGACCCGGAAAACCATCCACGACAATCTGCGCCGCCTGCCCAACCCGCACATGGGGCAGATCGTTCTCGTAAACATCGCAGATCACCCACACGCGAGAAAGATCGGCGATGGTAAACGCCGTCGGCGATCCCGCGTAGGTCACGCCTGTCGCCGCAGCCTGGGTCACGTTCTGCGCGACGATCACGCCACTGATGGGCGCATAGACGTTCACAATGTCCGACGGATAATTCTTGTCGACACCAAGCGTGTTCAACTGCTGGTTCGCCGCGTTCAGGTCCGTCTTCGCGTCGTCTTCTGAGTCTTCCGCCTGCTCCAGCATCTCCTCCGAGATGGCGCCATGCACGTAGAGGTCCTTCGCGCGCAGGTACTCTTTGTTGGCGAGCCGTTCGTCATTCACCGCCTTGAGATAGGTGTCGAAGGCGTTGGTGATGTCGGGGCTTTGCACCTTCAGCAGCAACTGGCCTTTGTGTACGTTTTCGTCCAGGGTGGCGCGGATCGCGACAACGCGGCCGCTGGCCAGCGAGATGACGGGGACCTCGCGGTTGATATCGGGGGTGACGGAGCCGGTGACGCTGAGCGTGTTCTGTGCGTCGATCTGGCCGGCAACCGCCAGGGAGAAATCCTGGGGACGGTTGACGGTGACAACATCGGCGTTGCCGACCTCAACTACCTGCGTGGCCGGAGGCGCACCGGCGGCGGGATTGAATTTCCTGCCGCAGGCGGCCAGCGACAGGCATATGGTCAGGCAGCCTGCGGTCATGAGCTTGTGGTGGTTCATTCGGGAATCACCTCGCGCCCCACGGCCAGATCGAGTTGCGCCACAGCCGTCAGATATGAGCCGATCAGCTGCAGATAGGTCATCTGCACGTTGCGGTAATCGCTCTGCGCGTTGAGGAAGTCCATCAGCGACGCGCCTCCATGCTGCCAGGAGTAGGTGACGGTATCGCGCACGCGCGAAGCCTGCGTCAGGTACTGTTCCTTGTACGGCCGCAGCAGGAGCAGATTGCTGTCAACGAGGGCATACGCCGAGTCCACGTCGCTGAACACCTGTGCGCGCGTGGCGTCGGCCATTCGCTGATTGCGGCCAATGTCGATGGCGGTGCGCAGTTTCTCGCCCTGGTTGCGGTCGAAAATGCGCAGCGGAATGCTGACGCTGGCGCCCAGCGTCTGGGTCGCATTGGGATTATTCGTGGATGCGTTCCACGTGTACCAGCCGCTGAATGTCGGATCGGTCGAGCCGTTGGCGATCGCCAACCTGTGATTGGTGTCGGCCTGCTGCACGGATTCAAGCGCAGCCTGAAGGTCGGGGCGATTTGCCAGAGCATCCTGCTGGATCGCCGTCAGCGGCTGCAGCTGATCGGGAAAGTCGAATGCTCCCTGGACATCGAACTGGTCCACCGGTGTCCGATCATCCAGCAACTGCAGCAACTGGATCTTCGCCGTGCGCAGATTCACCTCCGCCGTCTGTAGATCGGATTCGTACTGCGCGCGCTGCAACTCAATCCGATCCAGATCGATCTGCGCCAGATCGCCCGCCCTGAAACGGTCCTGGCTGATGGCAATGATGTGGTCGTAATAAACCAGCTCCTGCTGCGCCAGCGAGACCAGCGCCTTCTGCTGCAGCACCTGCATGAACTGCGAGCGCAGGTCGAACAGCAGATTGCGTTCGAGGTCCTTATGCTGCGAAGCTGCAATGGTTGTGCCTTGTTCCGCGCTCTTCAGGCGCAGTGCGCGCTTGTGGTCGCGCTCGTGCAGATAGCTGACGGCTGGAACCACGAAGGTGCCGGCCAGGGGCTGCCACACGCCGTGATTCGGCGCAATCTGAGTGCCGTCCGCGGTGAAGCTGAACTGCGGATTCGGCCGCAGGTCCGCAGTGATCTCGTCTGCTTTCATTTCCCGCACGTTGTCTTCATCCGCCTGGAGGGTCGGATTGACGGCCTCGAACTTAGCTTTGGCCTGCTCCCAGCTCAGGCTCTCCTGAGCCGTAGCGTGCAGGCCGCAGCCGAACAACACGAGCGCAGCAAAGAGCGCGTACTCGATTCCTGGGAATTCCATGCGTTCTCTCAGGCGACCTGGGTGGCTCCGGTCCGTCGACCTTTTTTGTGAAACTGGGCAGAGATCGCCCTATACGCTGGGAAACTTCAGCATAGCGACTGCGGCTTGGCCCGGAGTGTTATCTTTCGATGAACCCAGGCCAAACCAGGGTATCTTTTGGCCAAAACGCCGCTGTGGATCGGAGCTGACACGCTGCGCGCAGGTCGATTCCCTACAATAAAGGCGGAAATCAGCCTGGAAGTCGGCCCTTACGAGACGGCTATGTACGCAGCATTTTTTCGTGGCAGCAAACGAGCCATCCTTCTGCGGGCCGCTCTCCTCGTCGCTGCCATTGCCGTCCTCGACTGGCGCATCGTGGGCGAAATCCCTCTTGGGTTCCTGTATCTGCTGCCCATGGCGATCGTGGGCAGCGTGCTGGAAACCTGGCAGATTGCGCTGGTGGCCGCAGTCTGTACCGTACTGGCGGAGCTTTTCGATGATCTGGCCTGGATTCAGCCCGCCGGACTATCCCGCGACGTGCTCTACTTTGCCGCTTTCTTTGGCGCCGGCATCTTCGTGCACGAAGTCACCCGCAATCGCCACGTTGTTGAGCAGCACCTGGAAGAAATCCAGCGTCAGAGCGAAGCGCGACGCGAAGCCGAAGAGCAGTTGCGAGTTCTGGTGGAGAGCAGCCCTGCAGCCATCATGATCGCCGACGCTCAGGGCTGCGTGCTCATGGCTAATGAGGCCGCGTATCGCATGTTGGTCGCCACCCCCGATGTGGTGCTCGGCAAGTCCATCCATTCCTGGTTACCCTCACTCAGGAACATCTCCGTGCCCGAGGTCTCACGACAGTTCTTTCGCACGGTGATGCAGGCTCATGGACGGCGCGAAAATGGCGAGACATTTCTGGCGGACATCTGTTTCTCCACCTATCGCACGGGCGCCGGTCTGCGGCTGGCCGTCCTGGTGCTGGACGCCTCGGAGGAACTGCGCAGTCAGGAGGTGTCTGGACTTCACCAGCTGCTCGCAGCTTCCCGCATCGCGATCGGTGCTGTGTCTCACGAGATTCGCAACATCTGCAGCGCCGTCGGGGCTGTGCATCTCAATCTCTCGCGGGAGGGCGCGCTGGCGGGCAACCGCGACTTTGAGGCTCTTGGCAATCTGGTCGCCGCGATGGAACGCATCGCCACGACCAATCTGCGCCAAACCTCCAGTGAAGCCACGGACACTGATCCGGAAGCTCTGCTCGATGAGCTGAGAATCGTCATCTCTCCCATGCTGGAGGATGAAGGCATTGCCCTAGATTGGCAGGTCGAGTCCGGCCTGCCGCTGATTTGGGCAGATCGCCCCAGCCTCATGCAGGTGTTCCTGAATGTGGTCACCAACAGCATCCGTGTCTTGTCGCATCGAGAACACGCATTCATCTCTATCAAAGCTCGACTCCAGTACGGTCAGGTTTTCGTGGAATTCGGTGACAACGGTGGCGGCGTTGCCGACCCTGGGCGGCTTTTCCAGCCCTTTCAGAACGGAGGGAAGTCCTCAGGGCTCGGCCTTTACCTTTCGCGAGCTTTTCTGAGATCGTTTGGCGGTGAAATCCGCTATCAGCCGCTGAACGGGGGTGCGTGTTTCATCGTCAGTCTCAATGTTGCCGCGAAGCGGGTGCCATGACGGCCGAAATCCGGCTGCTGATCGTCGATGATCACGTGCTCTTCCGCGAGAGCCTGGGACGCCTGCTGGAGACCGCTTCCGGCCTGCGAGTCGTGAGCCAAGCCACCACCGTGGGCGAGGCCCTCGATGTTCTGGCGCGCGAAGAAGTCGACGTGGTTCTTCTCGATTACGATCTGGGCGCGGAGCCGGGAAGCGATCTGCTGGCACGGCTCGACGAGCGTCACAGCGGTGCCAGAGTGCTGATGGTCACAGCGGGCCTGTCAGACGAGACGATGCTGCGTGTCATGGAATCCGGCGCGGCCGGAATCTTCCTCAAGCACAGCAGCCCCGACTCGCTGGTCTCCGCGATTCGTCGCGTTGCCGAAGGCGGAACCTGGCTCGAAGGTGCCGAACTGCAGAGTCTGCTCTCCGGCCGTCGTGGACACAGCCCTTTTTCAGAACGGTCGCTTCCCCTTACTCCGCGCCAGTCCGCAGTCCTCCACGGCGTCCTGGATGGCCTGGCGAACAAGGAGATCGCCTGGAAGCTCGATGTCTCTGAAAGCTCTGTCAAAAGCGTCATTCAGGAGCTCTTTCGCAAAGCGGGCGTACGATCCCGCAGCCAGCTGGTGCGGGTTGCCATCGAGAAACATGCCTCGGACTGGCTGAAGCCTGGAGCGGAGAATTGATCGGCTTCAGAGAAGATATGCGGTTCGAAAAAGAGGTATGGGTGAGAACCGTGTCTCGCACCAATGATCAATCATGGTAAACGGGGTTCAATCCAGCAACCGTTGGGCTCGTCGTGCCATCTGGGGAGCCATAATCGCCAA
>JASHRH010000076.1 GCA_030037475.1 Acidobacteriaceae bacterium | reverse complement strand
GTAGCCCTTGGCGATGTTCACAAAGAAGCCGGCTGGGAGACGCAGGGTCCGCTCCACGATGAGGTGCGCGAAGTCGTGTCCCGGGAGGCTCGGGCCGAGATCGGCCGACGTGAAGGTTCCGTCTGCCCGGCGGCAGATGAGGCGAGTGCGTCCGCCCTTTCGGCTGAAGGTGATGTTCATTACTCGATGTATGGCAGTTGATTTCCGCGTCCGGCCGTCCGGCGCTCATACATTCTGGGCTACGCCCTATAAGGCGCCGCTGCCGATCCGGCTTACGGCCGTTGGTGCTTACGCGTCTCGACGTGATGGTCGATCCAGGCGATCAGCAGGTCCGCGATCTGATTGCTGTTCTTGTCCTGCATCAGCATGTGGCTGTTGCCTTTGATGCCGAGGTCGGGCAAGTGCATCATCTCGGCATCCCCGCCGGCCTGCTCGAGCTGCGCGACGAACGTGTTGCAGCTCTCGAAGGCGCCCATCCAGTTGAGGGGCTTCGCCACATCGGCGAGGTGATCGCCGAATATGACGAGCGTCGGGATCTTCGCGAGCGTTGCGAGCTGCGCAGGTGTGAGGGTCGGACAGCCCGTCTCGATCGTGACGAGCCCCCGAATGCCCGTGGGATCGATGAGGGCGGCCTGCTCTGGGTAGAAGCCGGATTCGGAGTGCCCGACGAGGATCGCTCCGTGCAGCTTCACGCCAAGAGCCGCCATCTGCGTCCAGGTCGGATTCGGGTTCTGCGGCAGTGTCGAGTTGAGGTCCGGGATCATCTGCTTGTAGAACTCGTCCACGGCCTCGAGCGGGAACTGCTCATCGGGGAACGCCTCGCCGTACTTGGGACCGAAGCGGAACGCCGTCCAGGCGAGCTGGTGGGTCGCATCTCCGATCGCCGGCATGCGCGCATTGGCGAGCGTTCCCGCGCGCACCGCGTTGAATTCCGACGGATCGAACCCTGAGCGGGCGCGGGAAACCTGGTCCACCAGATAGACCGAGCGACCCTTGCGAACGAAGTACTCGCTCCAGCCCATGCGTCCATCGGGGGTCGTTTCCCAGGTCTTGCCGCTCAGGCAGCAGCCATGCACGAACACGACCGGCACGTGCCGAGCGCCCGCCATCGGGATCTGGTACTGCACGTACATCTGATCGACCGTGATATCGCCGGTCTGCGCCGGGAGAAGTCCGTTCGAGGGCTCGCTCACGGTCTTGGTGACGCCGCCGACGAAGAAGCTGCCCTGCGCCTTGAGGACGAGCGGCCCCGTGAGCTGCGCAAAAGCCGGCGGCGCTGCGAGCAGCGCAGCGGCGGCGCACGCGCGGAGCGCGATGCGGAGTCTTCCGGCGCCGGACAGCCCGGACGGTCCCCTACTAACAGTGCTGAGATGCACGCGCATGACCTGTACCTCCTGTTCGTTGAGTTCCGCGCCAGACTGGCTATTTCTCCAGGAATTGGCGCGGCGAACTGGTATCTGGGTATGCATGCGGGCGACCTGTCCTTGCCGTCGGTGGAGCGAGCATCCGCGAATGACTGGTATCCCGTCAATCTTGATTACGACATGAGGGTCTACATTTCCCACCTCCCGAGGATCGGAGCGCCGATGTCGCTTCGCCATCCTCAGGAACAGCGGCGCGAGCCCGTTGCTGAAGTCGGCCGGCGAGGAACAGGCACATCACGTCGTTCAGTGTGTAGCGCTCCGGGAGATCGGAGCGCAGTACTGCGCAATCGGCACTCCGACGTCCAGCCGAGACGTCGGTCACGTCCGCCGTCCCTTACGGTGAGGATCGGCTGAACTTGCACCCGTTGATATAATGCGTGCTACTACCCCAGGGGCCTCGGCTGCTGGTGCCGTCAGTCGTGCTTGCTCGGAAAGTACATTTGCCGTAGGAGCTTCCGATACGCTGCCATGGTCGGCAAACCGACCGCCTTGCGGCGCATATCCACATTTGCCGGATCCTCGATGGGAAAGAACTCAATCGGCTGATCCTTTCGAAAGGGCTTCGCTACCGTTCCATAGAGCTGCGGACGCCCTTCGCTCAACTTGACGTGGTCCACGAGCATTGCATATCCGCCACCGGGTATCTCATCGGCGCGAAACGCGGCCTCGACACGAGGCAGCAGCTGCTTCTGCGTTCGGGGTGAAAGGTGCTGGACGATAGTCAAGGCTGCGCCGGCTCCGTCGACGCCTACCAGAGATTCACCAGGCCAGCCGTACCGGCCCACAATCCCGCGCAGGCGCTTGTCATTCAAGGCATCGATTTTGGCCATTTGCGTCTTGATTTCTGCCGAGACGGTAGTGATACCCCGCTCGATGGCTTCATTGCGTATACCCTGATCGACCTTGAGCATCTCGAGCAGCTCGCGTCGCAATGTCAGATTTTCGATCGGACTGGCGATAACCGCTGTTGGTCTATCGTTCCGCACAATGAGTTTCAGAAGCAGACCTCGCGCGGGCTTCGACCGCAGTGCCGCGCCCGACAAGCTAAAGGCGATCGGCAAACGCCATGGCGACCGAGACCCTGAAGTAACGATGACATAGTGCCCCGATCTTCGGTCACCAAGGTGAAACGCCCCGTTACTGTCGGTGGACAATGAAGCGATTCGTCTGTGAGTTGGTAAATAGAATAAGGCCATACATAGATTGCTGGCGCTTGCCAGCTGACCGTTCATTTCCGGTAGAGCCGCGACAACCTGCCCTTCCACTCTGTCGACCGTCACGGTGGGCTGATCGGTTTTGGGACTCGTGAACGGAATTTCTTGGCAGTGCGAATGCTCGCGCGCGTGGGCAACGCCGTGCATCAGCAGGAACACCAAAAGCCCAGTGTTCCAGACCTTCGTCGGAAACAGACTCTTCGTGCTCATTACAATAGCTCCTTGGGGCGGCTTTCGACTTCAATATATATTGTCAGAATGTGGGGAGCACTACGGCCGGCAACGGTCCGATTTGGCCGACAGTGGCTATCCCCGACAGGGTGCTCCCCACCCGCACCTGAATCGCCCGGGCGACGGGCAAGCGGCCGGCCCGGATAGCGGGCAGCGAACCGCCGAGAAGAACTGAGGAGTGTCTCCAGTCAGATGCATACGTGCCAGCGGAGCACGCATCTTACGCCGGGTGGCTCGTCACCGCCGTCTCCCACGTCGTCCGCGGCCACCTTGGCGTGTCGAGCGCGCTTTTCGGACCGTCGGCATCGTGCGCTTCATGAACTGATCGAACAGCGGGACCGTGAACGCGATGTCGCCGTGCGCAGGGCTGTAGATCATGCCTTTTCGGATCAAGCTGCCGCGCAACGGTCCGAGCTGGCCAGTCGTCTTGCCAATGAGATCGGCGACGTCGCCTGAACGATGAACGCCCTCGCCGAGTTCCGCGAGTGCTCGCAAATATTCCCGCTCGGTGGGTGTCAGCCTGCCAAATCGAACGCGGAAGAACTGCTGATCGAGTTCCCGGCGCGCCAGGCGGGTGGCCTCGCGAGCGACGTCGGCACCGATCACGTCGGCGGGGGCGAGATTCCATACGCGATAGCCCCACTCCTGGAGAAAATTCGGATAGCCCTGCGTCTGGAGATAGATCTCATCCAGGGCCTCCTGCCTCACAGAGGCGCCTTGCTGCTGCACAGGCCCTCGCACGACCTCATCCGAGTCGTCTCGCGATAGTCGATCGATCTCCGAGAACCGGAACAGCCGTTCCGCGTAGCTCTTCGCCTCCCCGACTTGTGAATAAAGCTGCGGCAATCCTGCGCCGAAGAGCACGAGCGGCAACTGCTCCTGCGCCACGGCATGAAGCGCGCGGATCAGGGCAGCGAGCTCGCGCCTGGGAAGGTATTGCAGCTCATCGATGAGCAACGCGATGGGCCGCTGCGCGTCGCGGGCGGCCTCCCCGACCGCAACCAGCAGGTCCTTGAGGTCGGATTCGAGATCCCCAGAGTCGGCCCGGCCCTTCTCCGGATCGACACCCAGGGCAACCTCCACGTCGCCGACCGTGAGTTTCACCGTGCGTAAGAAGCTTCGCAGCACACGAAGGCCGCGCTTGACGGCGGCGATGGTCTTCTGCGCGGCGTCCAGCTCGAGAAGGAGTCGGCGCAGTGCCGGAACCAACAGCTGCGGCAGCGACTGCTCCTCGTGCGCCTCGATGCTCTCGACGAGATAGCCCTTCGCGAGCGCCCGGCGGCGTATTTCCCGAAGCTGACCGCCGTCAACGTCAGCCGTCGGGCGAATAGATTCCGCGCAGTAACGCATCGCCTCGGCGGAGCCCAGTCATTGCGCGGTTGCCTGGGGATTCCAGTTCAGGATCAGCGTGATCGGCGCTGCCGTCATCGCCCCCGACGGATCGATGTAATCGATCTCCATGCCATCCCGCTGCCACGTGGGCTCGATGCCGCCCGCGGTGGACACCTGCCACTGCAGGGTTGCG
>JASHRH010000075.1 GCA_030037475.1 Acidobacteriaceae bacterium | reverse complement strand
CAGTATTACGAAACGAGCAAGGCTGGTATCAGGTATTCGGGGAGAAATGTCATGCTGAGCAAGTCATCCATATTGCTGCGCCGGTTCTCCGGAATCGCGCTGACGCTCCTGTTTCTCGGAAGTTTTTGCCGCGATGGAGCTCAAGCACAGAACGCGCCGACGATCACTCAGCCGACGCCGACCCAGATCCAGGCGTCGGTGCCGTCCTTTCAGATGCCCCAGGCATTGCAGGGAAGCCTTGGCAGCGGGACCGGATATCTGGTGCTCTCGCACGCCACCGGCGGCGACGCGCCCTATGACAGCTCCGATGCCACCTGGGTCTACAATTATCCGCTGACGGTCACAGATAACGGAGCTCCGCTGGCGTGTGTGCCAGTATACACGACCACTTCGAAAGGGCCGAGCCTGCTCCGCGAGAACTGCGGAAGCGTAACGTATCAGCTCAGCAGCGGTTATATCGACTGTCCTTCCTTTGCACAAACGGCAGATACGGTCGACGTTTCCGGCACCAATGGTTCCGCAAACCTGCAGACAAGCTGCCTGGAAGTCAGCGATGCCAACACCACCATCCCGGATCTGATGACCTTCTACACGATCACGCCCGTGTACAACCCCACGGACGCGGAAGGCGATCCCCCGAATCCGAATTACACCTCGGTCAGCGGAGCCTCCATCAACTTCTGGTCGCTGCGCAATCCGATGGTACAGATCAGTTCAAGTCCGGCATCGATTACGGTACCGGCCGGCGGTTCGGCGCAGGCCACGCTCACGCTGACCTCTGTACTGGGCTACGGATATGCGGGACGCACCTCCACGCTGAATAACTATGGTTTGCCGCTGGACCTGCAGTGTCAGGGGTTACCCGCTTACGCGGCCTGCAGCTTCACTTATTCCGCTCCCATTGCCTCCGATCCGAATCCGAATGGGGTGCAGTGTGCGTCGGGATCGAACGCGCAATACTGCGCGGTCAACGTGGGTCCGCCTCCGGGAACGACGCTGTCCAACGGGTCCACCTGTCCGGCCAGCAGCGGGTGCATCGGGCCGGGTACGGTTGTGATGACCATTACCACCAACAACTCAACAGGAGCGGTCAGCGGATTGCGCATCGACTCAGGGGGGGTCGCCTTCGCAGCCATGTTCGGGCTGGGTCTGATTGGCCTCACGTTCCGCAGGAAGGCGCGGCGATGGGGAGGACTGCTGCTGCTGGCATGTCTGGTGCTCTGTGGGGGCGGCATGTTCGGGATCACGGCCTGCAGCACGACAAACCTGAGCCCGAGCAGTGCGACGACGACGCCCGCCGGAACGTATAACGTCATCGTAGCCGCGAAAGAGACGGGCGCGATCACGGTGCAGACGAGTGAAGGGCCATACCCGGTTTATGGCAATGGCAACCAGATGTCGCTGCCGTACACCATCAGCGTGACCTTCACGAAATAACAACCGATTTGCACAGATTCCGCCCCAGTCATCCTCGGTCTGGGGCGGAATCTGACGTTTTCGCGAGAGCACGTTTCCAAATCATGGTGCACCTCTCGGTTAGCATCGGCATGGGCGCAGTTCGCTGCGTCGGACTACCCTGCCAGCTTCGATATACTTGAAGGTGCATGGCGCCGCAGAAAACCTTCTACATCGAAACGTTCGGCTGCCAGATGAACGTGCATGACTCGGAAAAAGTCATCGGCACGCTGGAGCAGCAGGGCTATGCCCGGGTCGAGACGGAAGAGGCTGCCGACCTGATCCTCTACAACACTTGTTCGATCCGCGACAAAGCCGAGCAGAAGGTTTTTCATCGGCTGAACGACTACAAAGCCCTCTATCGACAGGGCAAGCGGTTCGGCGTGCTGGGGTGTGTGGCGCAGCAGGAGGGGGAGCGCATCTTCGAGCGCGCGCCGTTTGTGTCGCTGGTTTCCGGTTCGGCTTCTTACCGCAAATTGCCGGAAATGCTGGTGCAGATTGAGCAGGGGGCTACGCGGGTCACCGGACTTGACGACCGGCAGACGGAGGAAACCTTCGAGACGGAATTCACGGCGCGCTCCAACCCGCACCGCGGCTATATCACCATCATTGAGGGATGCGACAAGTTCTGCGCCTACTGCGTGGTGCCCTACACGCGCGGAAAAGAGCGGAGCCGGCGATCGGAATCGGTGCTGGCCGAGGCGCGGCGGATGGCGGACAGCGGATATACCGAGATTCAACTGCTTGGGCAGAACGTGAATTCGTATAGAGATCCGGACGGCCGGCGCAGCTTCGCCGAGCTGCTGGCGGCGGTGGGCCAGGTAACAGGAATCCGGCGCGTGCGCTTCACCACCTCGCATCCGCGCGATTTCACGCGGGACATTGTGGACGCCATCGACGCCGTAGCCACCCTCTGCGACCACGTGCATCTGCCGGTGCAGAGCGGCTCATCGAAGGTTTTGCACCTGATGCAGCGCGAATATACGCGCGAGCAGTACCTGGAACGCATCGCATGGATGAAGGGAGCGAAGCGGACCATCAGCATGACCACCGACATCATCGCGGGATTTCCGGGGGAGACGGCCGAGGACTTCGAAGAGACGATTGCGCTGCTGGATGAAGTGCAATACGACGGCGTTTTCGCCTTCAAGTATTCACCGCGGCCCAATACACCGGCGCTCTCCATGCCCGACTCCGTTTCCGAGGAAGAAAAGTCGAAGCGTCTGCAGATTCTGCTCGACCGCCAGCGCGAGATCCAGCGGGCCAATTATGAAAAGCATCTGGGGCAGGTGCTGGAAGCGATGGTGGAAGGAGTGAATCCGGCGCGGGGGCAGATTGTCGGTCGCACGTCGCAGAACAAGACGCTGAATTTCACAACCACTCAGCCCATTGCTCCGGCACCTGGCGTTTATTTGCCGGTGCGGGTGACGAAAACCTTCCCCAAC
>JASHRH010000074.1 GCA_030037475.1 Acidobacteriaceae bacterium | reverse complement strand
GCGTAGTTCGGCGTTTCCGACCCGATGATCTTGATCGAGTTCTTATTCGCTCCCACCGTGCCGTCGGAGCCGAGGCCGTAGAACAGCGTCCGCACCGTCTTCGGACTTTCCGTCGAGAAGCTCTCGTCCCAGGGCAGGCTCGAATGCGTCACGTCATCGTCAATGCCGATGGTGAAGTGGTTCTTCGGATGCGGCCTGGCCAGCTCGTCGAAGACGCCCTTCGCCATCGCCGGCGTGAACTCCTTCGACGACAGCCCGTACCGCCCGCCCACGATCGTCGGAAACTGCGACAGCGGCAGCCGTCCCGACGACAATGCCTCGCTCACCACGGTCACAATGTCCTGGTAGAGCGGCTCGCCCGCTGATCCCGGCTCTTTGGTCCGGTCCAGAACAGCGATCTTCCGCACCGTTTCCGGCAGCGCCGTCAGAAACGCCTCCGCCGCGAACGGCCGATACAGCCGCACCTTCAGCAGCCCCAGCTTCTCGCCCTTTGCATTCAGCGCGTCGATGGCTTCTTCCACCGCGCCCGCCGCCGAACCCATCAGAATGATGACGCGGTCCGCATCCGGTGCGCCGTAATAATCGAACAGCCGATACGCCCGGCCCGTCTGCCGCGCAAAACGATCCATCGCATCCTGCACGATCACCGGGCACGCCAGGTAGTACGGATTGCACGCCTCCCGCGCCTGGAAGAAGACGTCGGGATTCTGCGCGCTCCCGCGCAGCACCGGCCGCTCCGGCGAGAGCGCCCGCTCGCGATGCGCGCGCACCGCCTTTTCGTCCAGCAGCGCCAGCAGTGTCTCATCCGCGATCGGCAGCACTTTATTGATCTCGTGGGAGGTCCGGAAGCCGTCGAAGAAATGCAGGAAGGGCACGCGCGCTTCCATCGTCGCCAGGTGCGCGATGGCCGCCAGATCTCCGGCCTCCTGCACCGAGTTCGACGCCAGCATCGCGTATCCGGTCGACCGGCAGCCCATCACATCGGAGTGGTCGCCGAAAATCGACAGCGCATGGGTCGCAATCGACCGCGCCGTCACGTGCATCACCATCGGCGTCAGCTCGCCGGCAATCTTGTACATGTTGGGGATCATCAGCAGAAGGCCCTGCGATGCCGTAAACGTGGTGGCAAACGCGCCCCCCTGCAGCGCGCCGTGCATGGCCCCGGCCGCGCCGCCCTCGCTCTGCAGCTCCGCCACCACCGGAACCGACCCCCACAGGTTCCGCTTGCCCTCCGCGCTCCACTGGTCGGCAAGTTCAGCCATCGGCGAGGACGGCGTAATCGGATAAATCGAAATGACTTCGGAAAATCGGTAGGCTACGGACGCCGCTGCTTCGTTGCCGTCGAAAATGGCTGTCTTGCCGGGTGTGCTCATGGGTATCCCCGAGCCGCGAACGCATGTGCTGCGCCGCAAACTCTTTCAGCTCAAGTCTGCTCTGCGCGAGGCGCCCCAGGCTGTGACATAAGACACAATTGTGCGAGGATTGAAGTGAGGGTTAATAAAATCGCGATTGTCATTCTGAGCGAACGGGCGCCTTTCAGCCTGGGGGTGGTGAGCGAAGAATCTGCGGTTGCTTTTTCTGGACTTGGGACGAATCTCCGGGGACGCGAAATCGCACGCTGCTGTGATTTCAATCACCGAGCGCACCGGCCTCGGGCGATACCCTCAACCAGGGGAAGAACGCACTGATGAACATTCCGCAGCATCCCTGGTGGACTGTCATCGCGCTGCTGCTGGGCGCGGTCGCCTTTGGCATCACGCCGCTGGCGCTGGCCTGGCTCTGGGCAAAAGTATTCTCCCCGCAAAAACCCGGCGCCGAGAAAAACGCCACCTACGAGTGCGGTCTTGAGTCCAAAGGCGATGCCTGGATTCAGTTTGGCGCGTCTTACTATCTGTACGCGATTGTTTTTCTCGTCTTCGACGTCGAAGCTGTCTTTTTGCTCCCCTTTGCCGTGGCGTTTACTTCGCTTTCGGCGGGAGCCTGCCTTTCCATGCTGGTGTTTCTGGTGCTGCTGGCCGAGGGTCTCGTCTGGGCCTGCCAGAAGGGCATGTTGACCTGGGCGTGAAGAGCCCGAACTGAGGAGCAGATGGCAGACGATCTGAAGGAACTGAAGATTGAGCTGAGCAAAAACGGGATCTTCACCACCACGCTGGAAGAGCTGTACAACTGGGGGCGCAAAAACTCCGTTTGGCCGCTCACCTTCGGTCTCGCCTGCTGCGCCATCGAGATGATCGCCACCACGATGGCGCGTTACGACCTCGCCCGCTTCGGCGCGGAGGTCTTTCGCCCTTCGCCCCGCCAGGCCGACCTCATCATCGTCTCCGGCACCGTCACCAAAAAGATGGCGCCTCAGGTCGTCCGCCTCTATAACCAGATGCCCGAGCCGAAGTACGTGATCGCCATGGGCGCCTGCGCCATCTCCGGCGGACCCTTCCGCGACGGCTACAACGTTCTCCGCGGCATTGACCGTTACATCCCCGTCGACGTTCACATCCCCGGCTGTCCGCCGCGCCCGGAGGCTCTCATCCACGCCTTCATGACGCTGCAAAAAAAGATCGACGAGCAGGCTCTCCGCGGCGAGAGCCGTCCCCGTCATCTCCACGCCGATGCGCCCAGTGAGTTCCCGGTTCCTGAGTTCGGCGCGCACGGTCTCGAGCCGGCGCAGAACGACGAAGTCTTCCTCAACGAAACCGGCAATCCTCTCAGGGTGATCCAATGAGCGCATTGCCAACCGTCGAGGATCTTAAGGCGCAGATCGAAGCCAGCCTCCCCGGCGCAGCGGTCACCGTCATTCCTAACGGCAGTCCCTCCGCCCAGCATTCGCTGCTCCTCGATCATGAGCACGCTCGTGCTGTCGCGCTCTTCCTCCGCGACCACCCCGATCTTCGCCTCGACTTCTGCTCGCTCGTCACCGGCGTGGACTGGCTCGACACCGAGACCACTGAAAAAATCAAAGTGAAAAAAATGGTTGCCGGACCGGATGGCTCCGAGATCGAACAGGAAGTCGAGGAGACTCGCAAGATGAAAGTCCCCGGCTACCTCGAAGCCATCTACCACCTCTTCTCGATGGAGAAGAAACACGGTCCCGTCATTCTCCGACTGCGCACCGCCAATCGCACCGACCAGACGCACGTCCCGTCGCTCACGCCCGTCTGGCGCAGTTGCGAGTTCCAGGAGCGCGAGGCCTTCGATCTTTACGGCATCGTCTTCGATGGTCACCCCGATCTGCGCCGCATCCTGATGTGGGAAGGTTTCCAGGACTTCCCCATGCGCAAGGATTACGTTCCGCCCGCCGACGACAGTCTTGCTCCGCTGCCGTTTGCTTCGCTCCAGCGAGCCAGCACAAAGGAGGCGCGCCCGTGAGCGTCGCGGAACTGGAGCGCCTCGTCGCCGCCGGCGAAGACGGCCTCGGCGACATCCTCGAAGTCTCCATGGGCCCGCACCATCCCTCCACGCATGGCGTCTTCCGCATGGACGTGCGGCTGGAGGGCGAGAAAGTCGTGCGCCTCAAGCCGGTCTTTGGCTACCTGCATCGCAATCACGAGAAGATCGCCGAGCACGGCGCGTATCTGGCTGCGATTCCTTACACCGATCGGCTCGACTATCTCAACTCCATGACGAATAACTGGGGCTATGTGCTGGCGGTCGAAAAGCTGGCCGGCATTCCCGTCCCCGAGCGCGCCGAGTACATCCGGGTGATCGTCGCCGAGCTGACGCGCTTCCAGAACCACGCCGGCCTGGTCGGCTTCCTGCTCCAGGACATGGGCGCCAGCGGCACGCCGCTGATGTACGCCTTCCGCGAGCGCGAAAAGATTCTCGACCTCTTCGAGTCGCTCTCCGGCGCGCGCATGATGTGCAATTACCTCCGCTTCGGCGGCCTGCGCGTCGACTGCACCGCTGCGTGGCTCGATGAAGTCCGCCAGCTCGTCGCCGGCCTGCCGCGCTTTGTCGACGAGTTCGAAGCGCTGCTCCGCGAAAACGAGATTCTCATGGCCCGCACTCAGGGCGTCGGCGTTCTGTCCCGCGAGCTGGCCATCAACGCCGGTGTCACCGGCCCCATGCTGCGCGCCAGCAGCGTCAATTACGACATCCGCAAAGTCGATCCTTACGGCGTCTACGGCCGTTTCGACTTTCGCGTGCCGCTCGGCGATCACGGCGACGTTTACGACCGCTACATGATGCGCATCCTCGAGATGCGCGAATCGCTCAAAATCCTCGAACAGGCGCTGCGCGGCATCCCCGAAGGGCCGATCATGGATCCGAAGACGCGCCTGCGGGGCCTGCGCCCCAAGGCCGGCGAGGCTTACGGCCGCATCGAGGCTCCCAAGGGCGAGCTGGGTTTCTATCTCATCAGCGACGGCTCCGGCAACCCGTACCGCTACCGCGTTCGTCCGCCGAGCATGATCAATCTGACCATTCTGGAAGACATGTGCCTGGGCCGCAATGTCGCGGATGTGGTGGTGATTCTGGGCAGCGTGGACATCGTCCTCGGCGAGGTGGACCGGTGATGCCAGCTTCCGGCCGCCACCTTCCAGCTTCCAGCGCCCATCACGCGCCTTTAGCCCCTGCGTCTTGCATCAGGCGCCTTCCAGCTTCCAGCGCCCATCACGCGGCTTTAGCCCCTGTGCCTTGTATCAGGCCACGGCTTCACAGCTTGCGGAAAGACACCCCGAGACAGGAGCTTTGTATCAGGGCACGACTTCAGTCGTGCCGCACGAGCATTCAAAAGAGACCGGCTTTAGCCCCTGAATATTGGCACGGCATCGCGTCGCGCAGCTCAGGGTGCCGCGTAAGCCGGGGTCCCCAGCGAACTGGTTCGCTGGGGTGGAGGAGCGGCACGACGGTAGAAGCCCCGGCCTTCAGGCCGGGGAATCAAGAGCGTAAGACAATCGGGGCTTTAGCCCCTGCGCTTTGTATCAGGGCACGACTTCAGTCGTGCCGCACGAGCGTTCAAATGAGCCCGGCTTTAGCCCCTGAATATTGGCACGGCATCGCGTCGCGCAGCTCAGGGTGCCGCGTAAGCCGGGGTCCCCAGCGAACTGGTTCGCTGGGGTGGAGAAGCGGCACGACGGTAGAAGCCCCGGCCTTCAACGGGGCCCCGGCGCGCTTGCGCGCTGGGGTGCGGAGGCCGGGGAATCAAGAACGTAAGACAATCGGGGCTTTAGCCCCTGTGCCTTGTATCAGGGCACGACTTCAGTCGTGCCGCACGAGCATTCAAATGAGCCCGGCTTTAGCCGCTGCTGAATTTCGCCCGGTTTGCCTCGGACTTTTTCCGCAAGCTGTTCAGTCGTGCCGCAAGCGAACCCCCAAAAGTGGGGCTTTAGCCCGAAGCTTTTCTGAACGCTGCACCCTGAACGCTGCACCCTGTTTTTAAGGATTTACACAATGTTCGGTGAAGGCATCCTCCAGGGCTTATACGAAACCGCGAAGAACTTCTTCGGCAGCTATGTCGAGAAGGATCGCCTCGTCACCGTGCAGTTTCCCGAGGAGCGCCGCGATCTGCCCGAGGCCACGCGCCAGTTCCCCTTCCTGCTCTACGACGGCAACGATCCCGAGGCCGGCCTGCGCTGCGTCTCCTGCCAGATCTGCGAGAAAGAATGTCCGCCGCAGTGCATCCACATCGAGAAGAGCAAGGACAAAAAGCCGGACTTCGTCGGCAAGCCGCAGTTCTACCCCGCCGTCTTCAACATCGACGTCTCCACCTGCATGAGCTGCCAGATCTGCGTCGAGGTCTGCCCCTTCGACGCCATCCGCATGGACAACGAGTTCGAGCTGAGCACCAGCAACCGCTTCGCCGGCTTGCTTTACACCAAACGCGAGCTGGCGAAATCGAACGACTACTACCGCAAAATCCATCCCACCGAAGCCGCCGAATGCGACGAGCGTAGAGATAAGGAAGCAGAAGCGGCCAAAGCAAAAGCCGCCGCAGCAGCAGTAGCCGCGGCCAAAGCTGCTCAGGCTGCCGAACAACAAACTCCGCCTGCGGCGAGCACGCCCGCAGCCAGCGCTTCCTCCGCAGCGAACGGCGCAGCCCCCAAACCCGCGGAGCAGCCCGCCGAAAAGAAGCCGGTGACACAATGACGGCCCTGCCCGCGCCCACCGCCGATCAAATCTGGGTCTGGATCAAGGCCTGGCTCGTCATCCACACCCCCGCGCCGTTCCAGGCCCTGGTCTCCATCGTCTGCATCGTCGCCGCCATCATCGTTGTTTTCGCCTCGCTCTTTGCTCTCACGGTTCTGCTCGAGCGCAAGGGCCTCGGCCGCATCCAGAACCGCTACGGCCCCAACCGCGTCGGCCCCTGCGGCATCCTTCAGCCCATCGCTGACGCCGTCAAATCGCTCACCAAAGAAGACATCGTTCCCCGCTCGGCCGATCACGTCGTCCATTACCTCGCCCCGCTGGTGCTCGTCGCTGCGTCGTTCCTCGCCTACGCCGTGCTCCCCATCGGCCGCAACATGACGGCGGTCAACCTCGACGCGGGCGTGCTCTTCTTCTTTGCCATCGGCGCGGCCTCGGAGCTGGCTGTCTTCATGGCCGGATGGTCCAGCCGCAACAAATATTCATTGCTCGGCGCGATGCGCGCCATCGCGCAGATGGTCAGCTACGAAGTTCCGCTGATCCTCTCGTCCATCGCCGTCGTCATGATCGCCGGCACGCTCTCCACCAGCGCCATCGTCCACGAACAGGCCCGCACCACGCACGGCATCGCTCACTGGTACGCCTTCACGCCCTGGGGATTGGCTGGTTTCATCCTCTTCATGATCGCGGCGACCGCGGTAACCAACCGCAGCCCCTTCGATCTGCCCGAAGGCGAGTCGGAAATCATCGCCGGCTACTTCATCGAGTATTCCGGCTTCAAGTTCGCGCTCTTTTTTCTTGCCGAATATCTGGAGATGTTCGCCGTCAGCGGCCTCGGCATCACGCTCTTTCTCGGCGGATGGTCCTCGCCCGTCAGCTTCCTCGCCTGGATTCCCTCCTGGATCTGGTTTTTTGCGAAGCTGCTCGTGCTCATCTGCTGCTTCATCTGGGTGCGCGGCACGCTGCCCCGCCTGCGCATGGATCAGTTGATGAATTTTGCCTGGAAATTCATGCTGCCGATGACGCTCTTTGTCATTCTGTCCGCGGGCATCTGGCGATTTTTGCCCGTGACCGTAGCAGGCTCGGCGGCGCTGGGCGCTGTGGTACGCTGGCTGGTCTGTGCATTGGTTGTTCTTTTGCCCTATGGAACGCTGGCGCGCACGCTGGAGAGCGGCAGAAAGATTGAGAAGCGGGAGTACCGCTTTGCGGATTAGGCACGCTATACGGGTGCCCACAACCTGGCCTGAGGCGAAGTCGAACGGCTCTGAGTCCCGGAGGGACGACGCTTTGTATCAGGGCACGACTTCAGTCGTGCCAAACGTGAACCGAAAGCACCGGGGCTTTAGCCCCTGTGCTTTTCCGAGTAACGTGACACGAATCACTGTCTCCCGAAGCGGAGGCATGAAAACGTAAGAAAGATCCGGCACGATGGTGAGCCGGATCCAAACCAGACGGGCTCGGGCGCCCGGAAGTCGCGCCCGACTTAGGCACGATGAGGACGACTGTTCCCTTTCTGATCCTCGCAGTTCTCACCCTGGCCGGAGGCGTCGCCGCCATGACGCTGCGCCGCCTCGTCCACTGCGCATTGGCGCTCACCGTCTCCTTCGCCGGTCTCGCCGCCCTCTACCTCAATCTTGGCGCGGAATTCGCCGGCCTCGCGCAGCTCCTCGTCTACGTTGGCGCCATCGCCATCCTCATCGTCTTCGCCATCCTCCTCACCCGCGGCGGCGACGACAAAGCCGAGCCTTCGTTCTCGCCTGCCGGTCCTGCCGGCGCCGTTCTCGCTCTCGCCGTCTTCGCCGTTCTCGCCTGGGCCGTCGAAACCAGCGGCCTCGCGCATCCGGCAGCGATTCCCGCCGCTCCGCCCGAGCCCATGCGCGCCCTCGGGTTCGCCCTGATGCAGCGCTACGTTCTGCCCCTCGAAGTCATCGGCCTGATGCTCACCGCGGCCATGATCGGCGCGGTCATCCTCGCCCTGCGCGAGAAGCGTCCGCAAACTCCGGAGAGCCCGAGGAGCGCCGCCCCATGAACCCTCTGGCCACCTGCCTCCTCGTCTCCGCTCTGCTCTTTGCCGTCGGACTGGCCGGCGCGCTCACCCGCCGCAGCGCCATCCTGGTGCTGGCCGGCATTGAGCTGATGCTGAACGCCGCCAATCTGAACTTCATCGCCTTCTGGCGCTTCGACCCGCACCCCGAGGCACTCACCGGCATCCTCTTCGTCATCTTCGCCATTGCCGTCGCCGCCGCGGAAG
>JASHRH010000073.1 GCA_030037475.1 Acidobacteriaceae bacterium | reverse complement strand
CCTTTCCCGAAGCCGAGTCGGAAAAAGCCGCCAAAGAGGCGCAGCAGCGCCAGAATGCCGCCCCGGGGGATCAGAATCCTGGCAACTCGCAGAATTCCAGCAGCTCGGCGGTCCCGGATCTCAATCTTCCTGCGAAGCCCGGCAAACCGGGTGCAGCTCTCGTGCTCAACACCTCGCTGGGGCGCCAGGATACGAAGATCGGTGACTTCTACCTGCAAAGTGGCGACTGGAAGGGCGCGTACAGCCGCTTTCTTGAGGCCACGCAGGTCGATCCCGGCGATGCCGAGGCAGTTTACGGACTGGCCGAATCCGCCCGTCACCTGGGCTACCGCAAAGTCGCCATCCAGAATTATCAGCTCTACCTGAGTGCGCTGCCCAACGGCCACCGCGCGAAGGACTGCCGCAAAGCCCTGAAAGAGATGGGCGCTCAGCGTTGACGGCAAGCCGCAAGTTGCGCATTGATTACCGACTACTGACTACCGACTCCTGATCGCTGATCACTTGATGATGACCACGTTCATGCTCCACGGCTGCAGCGTGAGAGTGTAGGGCAGCGATTGCGCGCCCAGGTCCGTCGTCGTTGGCTGCTGTACCCAGTCGGCGGTGCTGTAGTTGTGCGTGGAATCGTACGTGCACGGGTAGGGAGTGAACGTCGAAACCGAATCCGCCTCGCAGTTCACATTGGTGTAGTCGTACATCTCCTTGTCGTACGTCAGCACCTTCATATCGGTCGTCGACGTCTCCGAGGACAGCGTAATCTGCACCGGCTCGGCCGTCGTCGCATTCAGGTTGAACAGCACCAGCGCCGTCCCGCCGCTGTGCGTCGCCGCGTATGCCTTCACGTACGTCGTAGCTCCGCCGCTCACCGTCGCGGTCAGCACGTTCTCACCGTTCACGGCCACGTTGCTGAAGAGCTGGAATGCCACGGCCGTCGGGCTCAGTGTCCCGGCAGTGCCATCGCCCGGGCAGCCGGAGTCCGTCGACGAGCCTGCGGAGAAAATGCTCTGATTGCCCCAATCCTGCCAGCCGTACAGAGTTGAATTGTTAGGGGGAAGCCCGCTGCTGCCCTGGCAGTTTCCGAACCCGTCCCACCAGGTCAGCCGCGAGACGCCGTCGTTCATCGCCTCGCCCAGAATCTCGCCGGCATAGAGCGCCTGCGTAATCGACCAGTTCTGGGTGCCTGCGTTAGCGCTGTTGGACGAGATTTCGCCCACATAAATCGGCGTATTCGGCTCGCCCGCGGTCGTCAGCTCTTGCTTGATCGTGTTGATGTTCGTCGTGAATTGCTGCACATACGAAGGCGAGCCGGTGCCGATCAACTGGCTGTCATACCCATCGGAGTACTCCGGATAATAGTGGTACTCCACAAAATCGTAATACCCCTTCGCGGTCGAGAGTACCGTAGTGTCCCAACCATCGGTGCAGCCGCTCGACGTTGTGCAATTCGCATCCACCACCACGCCCACCAGCGTGTCATTGGGGTTTCCGCCGGCGCTCGTGATCGCGTTCTTGATCGAGTCGTAGTAGCCGTTCGTGCCGATCACCGCGTCCGCATACATTGTCGGATCGTGTTTCACCGAATGCAGGTCATACTCCCAGTCGCCGTAAACCTCGTTGCCGATGGTGATATGGCTCGCGGGATGCCCATCCGTGACCGCCGCGGCCGCCCACGCTGCTGCTTCATTCGGATCGCCGCCGCCGTTGCAGGCCTCGTTGCTGCCGTAGTTCGCTGTCAGCGCCAGATCGAACCCCGTCCCGGCCATGGCGATATCCGTCTCGAAATCCGAAAACGCGTCATCCGTATTGCCGGCCCAGTTAAACTCATTTTCGGTCGTGTTATTGGAACCAGTGGTGCACATGTACGGCTGCGTGCTGGCGTCGCCGCTGATGTACTGGTTGGCGCCGGTCCAGTGGTACGCATCCGACCACGACCCTCCCGGCCAGCGCAGCGATTGGATGCCCGCCGTTTGCATCGGCCCAGCGACTGTGCTGGCATTGGCGTCCACGTCATACCAGGCTTCCAGATTCACGCCGAGGATCTGATCCGTCACCGCCGCCCCCACGCTCGACTGGTTGATGCTGACCGTGGTCGGACTCACATAATTCGCTGTCACGGTGGCGTTCGCACTCACCGTCACCGAGCAAACTGTTCCGCCGGTTCCGCTCGTGCTCGCGCACCCTGTCCAGGAAGAGAAGGTGTTGCCGCTCGCCGTTGCCGGAGCCGTCAGCGTCACCGCGGTGCCCGAATCGTAGGTGAGCACCAGAGCCGTCGTCCCGGAGCTCTTGCTGTTCACGTCCGCCGGCGATGCCGTAATCGTCACCCCGCTCGCCGGGTTCGTCGAGTCAATCGTCAGCGTATATGTCGGCACCGGCGCGGTCACGGTGACTGTCGCTGTGCCCGTGGCTGTCGTATAGACAGAGCTGCTGCTGGAGTCCGGCGTGTAGGTCGCTGTGAGCGTGTCCGTGGCTGTAGCCAGCGAACCGGCAGGAATGATGATCGTCGCGCTGCCGCTGGAGAGCGTCGCCGCAGAGGA
>JASHRH010000072.1 GCA_030037475.1 Acidobacteriaceae bacterium | reverse complement strand
GTGGCTGTAGCCAGCGAACCGGCAGGAATGATGATCGTCGCGCTGCCGCTGGAGAGCGTCGCCGCAGAGGATGTGTAGCTGCCGCTGGTGAGCGTGACCGAACCGGTGGGTGTCGCGCTCCCGGACGGACCCGCAACCGCAATCGTGACTGAGAGGCTCTGAGCCGTGGTGATGCTGGAACTCGCCGGGGTAACCGTCACCGCCGGCGTCACCGCTGCGGGCGTCGCGTAATTCGCCGTTACCGTGGTATTGCTGCTCAGCGTCACGCTGCAGTTCACGCCGCTCGTGCTGGTGCAGCCCGTCCAGGAAGAAAAGGTGTTGCTCCCCGCCGTTGCCGGAGCCGTCAGCGTCACCGCGGTGCCCGAATCGTAGGTGAGCACCAGAGCCGTCGTCCCGGAGCTCTTGCTGTTCACGTCTGCCGGCGATGCCGTAATTGTCACCCCGCTCGCCGGGTTCGTCGAATCCACCGTCAGCGTGTAGGTTGTCGGCGGTGGCGTGGTAACGGTCCCACCGCTGCCGCACGCCGTCATCAGCACACCGATCGCGCTCGCCGCCACGACCGCCAACGCACTCTTCACCCTGGCCATCCTCAAAGTCGTCCGCCTTCCGAATTCGCGCCTCTTGCACCGGACAGAGTACAGCGTCTGCTTTCGTGCGAGTGCCGCGCCGCTTCGATAAATCGCTTCATCGTACATCTTCGCTGGCAGGGCTGTCTTGAACTTTCCAGGGACGGAACGTTGCCGGTGCAAATCATTCAAACTGTGACGCTTTCCTGGTATTCTCCAAAGACTTCCCGCAGCGCCGAGGCGATTTCCCCCACCGTGGCATAGCTTTCCACCGCCTCCAGGATGGCCGGCATGAGATTGGTATCGCTCCCCGCAGCCTCCCGCACCCCATCGATCGCACTTCGCCAGCGGACCGAGTCGCGCCGCGCCCGCAGCGCCCGCACCCGCTCCACCTGTCGCAGTTCCAGCGCCGGGTCGATGCGCTGCGTCGGGATCGGCGTTTCCTGGTCGGCTCGAAAGCGGTTGACGCCTACCACCGTCGCCTCGCCATTGTCCACCGCGCGCTGCGTCGCATACGCGGCGTTCTGGATCTCCTGCTGCACCCATCCGCGTTCAATGGCCGCCAGCATGCCGCCCATCGCTTCGATGCGCTCGAAATAGCCGCGCGCCTGCTCCTCGATCTGCCTGGTGAGCGCCTCAATACAGTACGACCCCGCCACGGGATCGACCGTGTTCGCCACGCCCATCTCGCAGGCGATGATTTGCTGCGTGCGCAGGGCGATCCGCGCCGCTTCCTCGGTGGGCAGCGCCAGCGCCTCGTCGTAACCATTGGTATGCAGCGACTGCGTCCCGCCCAGGACTGCGGCCAACGCCTGAATTGCCGTGCGGACAATGTTGTTCTCCGGTTGCTGTGCGGTCAGCGTCGAGCCCGCCGTCTGCGTGTGGAACCGCAGCATCCACGAGCGCGGATTCTTTGCCCCAAATCGCTCCCGCATGATCCCCGCCCAGATGCGCCGTGCCGTCCGGAACTTCGCCACTTCTTCCAGAAAATTGTTATGTGCATTGAAAAAGAACGACAGCCGCGGTGCGAAACGATCCACATCCAGCCCCGCCGCCAGCGCCGCCTCGACGTAGGAGATTCCGTTGGCCAGCGTGAACGCGACTTCCTGCGCCGCCGTGCAGCCCGCCTCGCGCATGTGGTAGCCGGAGATCGAGATCGTGTTCCACTCCGGCAGTTCGTCGTTGGCCCACGCGAAAACGTCCGTCACAATGCGCATCGCGTGCCGGATCGGGTAAATGTACGTCCCCCGCGCGATGTACTCCTTCAGCACGTCGTTCTGGATCGTGCCGGAAAGCTTCTTGACTTCCGCTCCCGTCCGTCGCGCCACGGCTACATACATCGCCAGCAGGATCGACGCGGTCGCGTTGATCGTCATCGACGTCGAGATTCGCTCCAGCGGAATCCCCGCAAACAGCCGCTCCATGTCCTCGATCGAATCGATCGCCACGCCCACGCGGCCAACCTCGCCCAGCGACTCCGGCGCGTCGGAGTCGTAGCCAATCTGTGTTGGGAGGTCGAACGCTACCGACAACCCAGCCGTCCCCTGGCTCAGCAGAAAGCGGTAGCGCTGGTTGCTCTCCTCCGCGTCGCCCATCCCCGCGTACTGCCGCATCGTCCATAGCCGTCCGCGGTACATCGTCGGCTGGATGCCGCGTGTGAACGGAAACTCGCCCGGAAATCCGAGATCGCGCTCCGGCTCAAACCCAGCCAGATCGTCGGCGGTGTAAAGAGATTTCTGGTCGTCTGGCACTGGCTCACGCCCCCGAGGAAAACGGTACCCGCTGCGGCACTCGACTCGCAAATAAGCCGGGGTCTGCCAAATCGCCGTGAACGATGGAGCCCTGTATCAGGGGCACGGCTTCGCAGCCTGCGGAAAAACTCGATGCTTTGAAGGGCTCGGCTTCAGCCAGGCCGTAAAGGGCGCAAAATCAGATCGGCTTGAGTCGCTGAGGGATGTTTTGCGCAGACTGTTTAGTCGTGCGGTAAACATACCGCGACTGAATCGGGCTTCAGCCCTTTCGCGCAGCGGTCGCGCCAGGCGCGACGGCGGAAAAAGCCCCGGCCTTGAGGCCGGGGAAATGAAGCCCGAATTCACCGGGCCTTTAGGCCCGGCCGCATCCACGCGGAACGATCCGGGGTGCCTTGCTCAGGGCGCAACTTACCCGCGCCTTTGTTTGCGCCGCACTTGCCAGAACGTGCTGGCGGCAAACCAGGCAAACACCAGCGCCAGTGCGCCGTACAGGAAAAGGTGCCGGTCCCGCCAGTGCGCCGCACGGTAGAGCATCCATGTGTGTTCCAGAAAGAAAACGGCGAACAGCGCGAAGAAGATTCCCGCGATCTGGTTCCACAGCAGGCTCGTGGCGTGGGCGAAAGGACGGAAAAATCCCGTGCCAAAATGCGCTGCCCCTCGCGCCAGTCCCCGCGTGCTCGCCGAGGCCTTTTCCGCCAAAGAGGTTTGCATCGACTCTGCGCCATGACCACTGATCGAGCTCGCCTGGGCGGCGCGAAAATTCCGGGCTGCCTGGGTCGCGCCGGTCTTTACGCGCGCCGCGGCTTCCTGAGGTGTTGCAGGAGCCCCCATCCGGTCCGCCTGCTCGCGCAATTTTGCGCCGGCTACCCGCGCGCCGATTCCCAGCGCTCGCCCAATGCGATTCGGCTCCATGGAAAAAGTCTACAACCGGTCTCATCAATAGCACTGCGCTCGAAAGTAGCTCAGGTGCAACCCGCCATCGAAGCGTGCCACAAGCTGCTTCCGCAGCCGAAATCCTGTTGAGGAGATCAGTTCTGGCAAGTCCCCGCGGCAGCGCTCCCGCTTTCGATTGCCTGCGGACAACATCCCAAGATAAGGTAGGGAAAAGGCAGACAAGTCGGCTCCTCCGATTGTCCCCGGAGAAACGAGGTTCCGCATTGAATCAAAAACTCCGCAAGCTGGTTCACCAACTGGGCGAGGCGATCCACGAAAGCGTCTCCGGATCCGAGCAGATTGCCGGCGTCGTCGCCGATATCCGCCGCCAGGGGTTCGAGGTCCTGCTGATGCTGGAAGCGACCATCGGCCTGAACGAAGTGGAGGAGCAGCCTGTCGGTGCCGTCGATGCATCGAAAGCGGGGCATATGGAAGCCGAGCAGCAGGGGGCGTTCACCGCCCAGGATTTGCATTTCCTGAAATCGCTGCGGATTTCAGTAAGCGGAGAGAACGCCCGAGCCGGCGACGAGCCGGGCGAGTTCGATTCACCAGACGAACCGGAAGAGACCTGATCCTCCGCGTCTGGCCTGCTGAAGCCGACGCATGCAAAGAGGATGTGGTATATCTGGCCTTCGCCGCCGTCGGATGTCGGCGAGATTGTAAATGCGGCGCCGCGGCCTCTTAAAAGCGCGGTCCCTCGGGGTTTTTCCATGCCGATGAGAGACACTCTGGGTGTGCTGCTGGCGGGCGGAGCGGGTGAGCGGCTCTTTCCGCTGACGCGTGACCGCGCCAAGCCGGCCGTCCCCTTCGGCGGCCAGTACCGCATCATCGACATTACCCTCTCCAACTGCATCAATTCCGGCCTCCGCCGCGTCTACATCCTCACCCAGTACAAGGCGCTGTCTCTCAATCGCCATGTCCGCGAGGGCTGGACCGGCGCGGTTGCTCACGAGCTGGGCGAGTTCATTGAAATCCTGCCGCCCATGCAGCGCGTCAGCGCCAACTGGTACATGGGTACCGCCGACGCCGTCTACCAGAACATTTATTCCATCGGTTCCGAGCAGCCGAAGCACGTCCTCATTCTCGGCGGCGATCACATCTACAAGATGAATTACGGCAAGATGCTGCAGCAGCATCTCGACTCCGGCGCCGACGTTACCCTGGCCACGCTGCCCATCGAGCCACAGGAGGTTTCGCGCTTCGGGGTCGTTGAAGTCGCCCGCACCGGCGAGGTCACCGGCTTCCTGGAAAAACCGAAGAAGACCGACGTCCGTTCTCCCTTCGATCCCAGCATGGTCGATGCCTCCATGGGCATCTACATTTTCAATACTGACGTTCTCCTGCCCGCGCTCATGAAGGATGCCGAGGATCCGGAATCCCAGCACGACTTCGGCCACAACATCCTGCCGGCCATCCTCGGCAAGTACAGGATCTACGCCTACAACTTCGTCGACGAGAACCGCAAGGAAGCGCTCTACTGGCGCGATGTCGGCACGCTGGAGGCCTACTACGACGCCAACATGGACGTAGCCTCCGTCTCGCCGATCTTTAACCTCTACGACGGCAGTTGGCCCATCCGCACCCGTGTCCGTCAGTACCCACCCGCTAAATTCGTCTTCGGCGAGCCCGGACGTACCGGCATGGCCATCAACTCGATTGTCTCCGCCGGCTGCATCGTTTCCGGAGCGATTGTCCGCAACAGCGTCCTCTCCCAGGATGTCCGTGTGAACTCCTACTCCGAGGTCGACGCCAGCATCGTCTTCAGCCACGTCAATATCGGCCGCCACTGCCGCATCCGTCGCGCCATTATCGACCGCGACGTCCACCTGCCGGAAGGCACCGTCATCGGCTACGATCCCAGCGACGACCGCCGCAATTACTTCGTCACGCCCAGCGGCCTCACCGTCGTCACCCGCGACTACTCGCTCTACGAAAACCCCGTCGCCCCGGATTTTCTCCAGGAGCGGCGGGAATTGTGATGTCTCGGAAAATTGTCAAGCCCCTTACGCGAAAACCGAAGTAACATGCGCTGATTCCGGGCGACTTACAAACCAACGTACTCGAAGATATTTGGCAGAGCAATTCTCTTGACCTGCTATTCTGAACTTATAGAGTGAAAGAGAGAAAAAGGCTCGCTGCGGCGAGCCTTTTTATTCGGATGAGCGCTTTGTTTGCAGGCCTCGGAAAGCTGGCGGATGCCAGCCGTGGTCTCTCTGGCCGTTACCTTAACCAGGAAGATAACCCGGATGTCAAATCGGTAAATAGAAATAAGTTCCTCGCAATCAATCACCTGCCGTCAGCTATGGTGGGAGGGGGGTACCCCTTTGCATCCTGCCCGGTAACGTTACCGTCTCGCTGGTTCAATTAGAAAGGACTCTTATGCCCACGCCACAGGACGAATTTCTCCTGAAAGCCACCGCCGCTGCTCGCGCCGCCGGCCATCTGTTCCCCGATTATGCCGCCTGCGAAGTCGCCCTCGAATCCGGCTGGGGACTCTCCCAGCTGGCGGTCGAAGCCAACAACCTCTTCGGCCAGAAGCAGGCGCATCCTCCGCTCGCCGGCACAGAAACCCTCAACCTGCCCACACGCGAGTTCCTGCACGGCGCCTGGGTCACCGTCCAGGCTGCCTGGGTCAAATTTCCCGATTGGGAATCCTGCTTTCGCGAACGGATGGCGCTGCTGCGCTCGCTCGCCGCAGCTTGGCCCAATTATGGCGCGGCTCTCCAGGCGACCACCGGCGAGCAGTTCATCACGGAAGTCTCCCGCACCTGGTCCACCGACCCGGCCCGCGCCGGCAAAGTACTCGCCGTCTACGACTACCATCGCGCAGTCTTCGCCACGCTTCCCCAATCAGAAACGGTGGCGTGATGCCCTGCCCCGAAGTCATCAAAGACAAGGAATTGTCATTCTGAGCGCACGGGGCCCCAAACGTCGTCCCGTTTGGGGGTGGTAAGCGAAGAATCTGCGGTTGTCTTTTGATCCGTGTTTCGAGCCGATTTGCCGGGGTGGCAACCCCTAGCTTGCCTTCCTCAGCGGCAGCAGCTTCCAGCGCTTCGCAGGCCGGCTGATCCCGGCCCTCAGCGCTGCTTCCCGCATCGGCTTTTCGTGCAGCAGCAGTTCCACGGCGCGCATCTCGGTGTTCTGGTAAAACCACCGCTGGACGGAGTTGTCTTCGAGCAGGTTCAGCAGACTGAGGATGCACATGCCCTGATGGTGCGCCATCCATTCCCGCACCACTTCCGGCTTGCCGCGCCGTCCCTTCCGCTTGCGGTAGTCGATTGCTTCGTAGAAACCCCACGCCCCGGTCCAGCCGGCCTGTGCCATGCGCCGCAGGTTGGTGATCGCTTCAGCAGGTTCGACGGTCAGCGCCAGAAATGTCGAGTAGGGTGAAATCACCGGCCCGGCAGTTGCGTCCCACTTCAGCGCGATCTGGGGAATGCCGAAAGCCTGGTAGTGGTAGTGGCCCAGCTCGTTGTGGTTCGCCGCGCCGGACTCGGAGATCCCCCACGGGATCCCGTGCTCGCGCGCGTACGCCCACTGGATCTCCACCGCACCGCGCAGAGAATTCGACAGCAGCGTGTTGGGATAGCTGCGCATCCAGAGCGCCGGCATCAGATACTCGAACATCGTGCCGGTCCAGCTCAGCAGCACGCTCTGCTTATACGCATGGGTGTGTACGCGCGACATTTTGAACCAGCCCTGCTGGCTCAGCTCGCCGCGCGCCACCGCAATGTAGGTTGCGATGCGCGCCTCCGAGGCCAGCATGTCATAGCAGGCCCAGTGAATCTTGCTCGTGGAGAACTCATAGCCGATCGAAAGCAGCAGCCGATCCTTATTGACGAGGAAGGCGAACTCCGTATTCTCGGCCCACCGTGCCGCTTCTCCGGATACCGTATGCAGTTCGCTGATCAGTTGCTCCAGCCTCTGCCGTGCCGCTACCACCTCGCCGTGCAGCTTCTCGGTCAGCGCGGCCATCTCCGCGGTAGCGGGCATCCGGCGCGGTCGGCTGAGCCGTCTTTCAATCGCTGCCGCACACTCCGGCGCATCTTCCAGCGCGGGCAGCGCCGGCGGGGCGGAGTAGCCTCGCAGCTTCGCCTCGCCTTCGGCTTCCTGATACAGCACTTCGTGCAGCGGCTCATACTCCGGATGGAGCCAGGGCAGGTAATTCCGCACCAGCCCCGCAATCGCCCGGATCCGCGCCCGCGTCTCATTCCCCCACCACAGCGCTTCGTCGAGCGATGGCTGGGTGTATGGAGCCAGTCCTGCAAACGCGGCCTCGGTCTCGGGAGCGAAAACCCACGCGATCCACTCCGCCAGAGTGCTCGCTGGAGCGGGAGTTTGCAGGTCGCGCAACGTTTCCGGAGCGTCGCGCAGCGAGCTCAGCAGCGCAAAATGTGTCGCCAGTCCCGCGAACAGCCGCGGCTCCAGCAGCGGTCGCTTCAGCAGATCCAGCGTTCCGGTGCGCACCGTGTAGAGCGACGCCACAAAGTTGCCACTGTCCACCGACGAAACGGTGATGGGCTTCAGTGGTTCCAGCGTATCCGTCGTGTACCAGTTGTACAGATGTCCCCGATAGGTCGGCAGCTTCGCCATGGTCGCGTAGCTCTGCCGCATCAGCTCCGCGTACTCCGGTACGGCGAGGAAGCCGAACTCGCACGCCGCCTGGCGCGCGTTGAACAGCAGCCCCAGGTTCGTGGGCGAAACCCTCGCCGCCTCGAACAGCCCGTTCTCTTCCACGTTGTCGGGAATGAGATAGTGGTGCCGCGCGCCGCCGAATTCGTGGAAGAAGCGCCACACCCGCAGCGCGGACTGGCGCAGGAAGAACTCGTCCTCACGGCTTAGCTGGTGCCGCGGCTCGCGCGGCGGTTTGTTCAGCCACGCGGTGACATCGCGTTCGAATCCCCACAGGATGAGGATAGGCGCGGCCACAATCAGCGATACAGGGTGGGCCGCCGCCACTACGATAGCCACCGCTACCGCCAGCAGCGGTGTCAGGGACAGATAGCGATCGACGGTGGAGCTGCGTGCCCCGGACTCGGCCTGTGCCGCCGTCTCCCATTCAAGCAGCCGCCGCCCGGTGACGAAGCGGCGCACCAGCGCGCGCACGATCGCATCGATCGCCAGCATGGTCTGGTGTGGCAGGAATGTGAGCGTCAGCAGCGTGGTGAATATCGACTGCTGGAAGCCGGCCAGCACATCGCGCGCCAGGCTTTCCTGCTCGCTGAAAAAGGCCCGCCCAAGGCCGAAGAAGAGTTGCAGGAACGGCGGCACGAACATCAGGAACAAGGTGGCCAGCGTCCAGTAAAGCGCCCCGCCGGGCAATCCCAGCCAGCCCGCCACCAGCAGAACCATGGTCATGGGTTCCACCAGCGACCGGCGCAGATTATCCAGGATCTTCCAGCGCGAGATCGTCGAGATCGGATTACGCACGAAGTGCCCGGTCTCGTCCGGCACGCGCGAAAACAGCCATTGGGCAATCTGCCAGTCGCCGCGCACCCAGCGATGCCTGCGGCGCGTGTAGGCGCTGTAGTGCGACGGGTAGTCGTCAATGACTTCGACATCCGTCGCCAGGCCGGCGCGCGCGTAGGCGCCTTCGATCAGATCGTGGCTCAGCAGGGAATCGCGGGGGAAGCGCCGCTCCAGCACCGTGTGCAGCACGTTGACCTCATAGATGCCTTTGCCGGTGAAGCTGCCCTCGCCGTACAGGTCCTGATATACATCGGAGATGGCGCGCGTGTAGATGTCGAAACCCGTCTGTCCGGAGTAGATGGAAGCCATGCGCGAGCGCGCCGCCGAATGCACACTGACACCGACGCGCGGCTGAAGGATTCCGTACCCTTCCCGCACGATGCGCCGCCGCGGATCGATGATCGCCCGGTTCAGCGGATGCGCCATCGCGCCCACCAGCGCATGCGCTGTTCCGCGCGGCAGTTGCGTGTCGGAATCGAGAGTGATGATGTATTGCATCCGTCGCAGCACGCTGGTGTCGCCGGCCTTTACGGGGAATGCGTCGAATTCGCCCTTCAGGAGCTTATTCAGGTCCAGCAGCTTGCCGCGCTTGCGTTCCCATCCCATCCACACGCCCTGGCGCGCGTTATAGATGCGGTGCCGATGCAGCAGGAGAAAACGGCCGTATTTTCGCTGCCCGGCATAGCGCGCATTCAGTTCGTCGATCAGATGGACTGCGAGATCCACCAGCGGATCGCTGTCGTTTTCGCGTGGCCGGCTGACTGAGTCGGGAAGGTCCGTCAGCAGGGCAAAGTGCAGATTGGGATCGGGATTCGCCAGGCAGCGCACCTCGAGCTCCTGCACCAGCGAGCGAACTTCCTTCTCATTCAGCAGCAACGTGGGAATGGCCACGAGCGTCGTGTACTCTGCCGGGATACCTTTGCTGAAGTCCAGTTTGGGCAATGGCATCGGCCGGAACAGCGACGAAACAGTGTTGTTCACCAGGTCCACCGCTCCCTGCGTCGCGGGAATCAGCAGCAGCAGGAAAGCCGCTGTCAGTCCGCCGATCAACGGATGGTTCGGGACCAGCGGCGCCAGGATGGCCGCCATCAGGATGATCGTCAGCACTTCGATGGATCCGACGTACAG
The DNA here is from genome assembly GCA_030037475.1 of Acidobacteriaceae bacterium. Taxonomy (GTDB): domain Bacteria; phylum Acidobacteriota; class Terriglobia; order Terriglobales; family Acidobacteriaceae; genus Palsa-343. Next base: position 7,448 of record JASHRH010000072.1, on the reverse strand, counting down.
ATCGTCCGCATGGCGGCGCACCCCGGCCCGCGTGCGATCGATCAGGCTGGGGCTATAGCCGATCCGCTCCTTCAGATCGTCGAAACCCCGGTCGATGAGGTAATACCCGACATGCGCGCGGCGCAGATACACGCGCGGATCCACCACCGGCTCCTGCTGCGCTTCGCGGGCCAGGTCGATCGCCTCCCGCGCCACTTCCGTCTCCGAACAGGTGGAGTATCGCGCGATCCGCGCCACCTGCTTGCGGTAAACCTCGCGGCTGTCGAAATCCATCCTCGGATACGCCTGAGCTGGATCCTCGCGCAGGATCGCATCGAAGACCACCAGCGGCTCCATCACAAAGTACCAGTCGACGTAGGCAATCTCGCGCAGAGCCAGAAGACGCGCGGTGATCCGCGCAGCAAAAGACGCATCGCCCGCTGGACCATCGAAGACCGGCGCGCCTGTGCCCCAGCGAAGCGCCTCCAGCCGCTCCTCGGCATCCTCCAGAATGTTTTCCAGCAGTGTGAAACGCAGCATGACCGGCAGCACCCACAGCTCCGCCAGCAGCAGCGGCTCCGGACGTTGCATCTCCGCCAGATAGATTCGCAACGCATCCGCGTTCCACACCGAATCCGCAGCCGTCAGATATCCGGCCGCCACGGCCGCGGTACGCGGCTCCGCCTCATGCGCATTCGCGGCGAATGGCAGCCGGCGTACCTTCCTGCGCACAGAATGCAGTTCAGCCAGCGCGGAGCGCATCAGGCGAGGATTCTCGCGAATTTCCAGCAGCGGCTCCGGCCCCGGCCAACCCTCGGTGGGTAGCCGGTCAAGCGCTGCGAAAAGCGCATCCAGCTTCTGGCGAGCGGCATCCGCGCGTGCCGTGAAGCCGCGCATGCCGTCCGCCCGGCGCACCGTGGTCCAGCGATGCACGTCTTCCCGTGCCGCTGTGCGCAGCCGTTCCGCGGAAAGCCCCGCTTCCCGCATCCGTTGCTCATCGATCATCGCCACCTGTTCCGCCATCGCTGGTTACCTGTAGCTTGCCGCCTGCATCTCGAACATTTCCGCGTAGCGGCCGCCCAGAGCCATAAGCTGCTGGTGGCTGCCTTCCTCGACCAGCCGTCCGTCCGCCAGTACTACGATGCGATCCGCCATGCGCACCGTGGAGAACCGGTGGGAGATCAGCAGCGCCATGCGACCAGCTGTCAGCTCGGCGAAGCGCTCGAAGACCTCCATCTCGCTCTTCGCATCCAGCGCCGCCGTAGGCTCGTCCAGAATCAGCATCTGGGCATCGCGCAGATACGCCCGCGCCAAAGCGATCCGCTGCCATTCGCCGCCGGAGAGGTCGACGCCACTGACAAAGCGGCGGCCCAGCATCTGGTCATAGCCGCTGGCCAGCCTGGCTACGACGTCGGCGGCCAGGCTCTTCTGCGCCGCCGCCTCAATCTCCTCTTCGGTGTGCGGCACGTCCACTCGGCCCACTCCGATGTTTTCGCGCACCGTCATCTCATAGCGCATGAAATCCTGAAAGATGACGCCCATCTCGCGGTGCAGGTCTTCGATGGAGTACTCGCGCAGGTCCACGCCATCCAGCAGGATCTCTCCTTCGGTGGGGTCGTACAGGCGAGTGATCAGCTTCACCACCGTTGTTTTGCCCTGGCCGTTCTCGCCGATCAAAGCGATCCGCTGACCCGGCTCAATGGAGAAGTTGAAATTCTTCAGCACGATCCTGTCGGTGCCCGGATAGGCAAAAGAGACATTACGGAACTCGAATCCGCGCTGGATGGGCCGTGGCGCGGGCAGGGCGCTGGGCTTGTCCTGAACGGTGGGCCTGATGGCAAAGAAGTCGATGAGATCCGTGAGGAAAAGGGCCTGATCCGCAATGCCGGAGGCGGTCGAAAATGCCTGCTGGAAGTTCGAGCTGGCCTGTTGAATGGCCGAAGTGACCAGTGCGAACGCGGCCACGCTCGGAAACCGCCCGGTCACGGCCTCCCAGATAGCGAACAGATACGCGCCGTAATAGCCGAGGGTGCTGATGAGCGAGAGCAAGCCGCCCCAGACGAGCTTCTTGTTGGCGAGCGCGACGTTCTCCTCGTAAATCCCCTGAGCCAGGCTGCGGAAGCGCTCCGTCAGATACCCGCTCAGATTGAAGAGCTTCAGTTCCTTGGCTGATTCTTTGCTGCCGCCTACCTGGCGCAGATAGTCCATGATCCGCTTGCGCGGCGTTTGGTTGAAGTTCTTCTCGTAGCCGAGAAAGGCGAAGTGCGTTTCACCGACAAACGATGGCAGCACGCCGATGACCAGCGGCACGATCATGATGGGCGACAGGCGGACGAGGACGATGCTGTAGATGAGCGTCAGCACGCACTGCTGGAAGAGCCGGCCCATCATCTGGATCATGGCGAGACGGTCCGTCGCCTGCACCCGTGCCCGCTCCAGCCGGTCGTAGTAATTCGGGTCTTCGTAGGTCGTCAGGTCCAGCTGCGCGGCCTTCTCCATCACGCGCACGCTGACGTAATTGGTGTACCGGTCAGCAAGAAGCTGGTCGGTGTAATCGATGCAGCGGCTGAAGATGCCGTTCAGCAGCGCAAGGCCAACTTCGGCTGCCACCCACCACCAGAAGTGGGGAAGCAGCTTCCCGTGGAGAATCGCAGCCGCGACCCCGCCAATGATGTTGGCAGCGACGTAAACGACACCGAAATTGCCCAGCACCGGCTGGAGGACCCGCAGTACCAGCCCCCAGACCACAACGCTGCGACCCGCGGCCCACAGCATCCGGAGCACTGGCGGTGTGTTCCGCAGGGCGCGAACCCGATCTCCCCACGCGTGCTGGGATTCTTTATTTCCGTTGCCGCTCATGGGTGAGAAGCGGAGTGTTGGCCGGGCCGCGTCGAGTGCGGAGAGGCGAGGCAGAACACGCCGAGGCAATCCTTTGGATGCTGTACCGTCCGGGACACGTTGTTCTCAGGGATGGGGTGGAGAAGACGGAGCTGAAGCTGCGAAGAGAGACTGGCTGGACAACAGGGACGGAATTGAAGTTGAATGAGGAAGCAGGTGGGTAAAGGTTTACCAGCCGCTCTCTGCTTTGTTCGAACATTCGCCCACCCTATGACCCTTGTTGTCGGCGTCGACTTTGGAACTCTCAGTGTTCGCGTCACCCTGCTCGACAGCGAGCGCGGGCGCCTCGGCACCGCTTCCGCGGAGTATCCCCTGCATCGCCGGCGCGACGATCCCGATTTCGCCACCCAGGCCCATACGGACCAGATGCGCGCGCTGGCCGAGGCAATGCGAGCCGCACTCCGCACAACCGGCTTGGCTGGCGACCAGGTTGCCGCCATCGCGCTCGACACTACCGGCTCCAGCGTGGTGCCCGTCGATCGCCGCATGCAGCCGCTCGATGACTATTACCTCTGGTGCGACCATCGAGCCCACACGGAAGCGCGAGAGATTACCGAGCTGGCGCATCGCGAGGGTCTCGAAGCCATCGAGTGGTGCGGCGGCGTGTACTCGCACGAATGGGGATTCGCCAAGCTTCTTCACTGGCTGCGGCACAATCCGCAAAAGCGCGCGCTTTTTGCCAGCGCCTTCGAGCATTGCGACATGGTGGCAGCCACGCTGGCAGGCGTTACTGACCCGCACAAAGCCAAACGCAGCGTCTGCGCTATGGGCCACAAGTGGATGTGGAATCCAAAGTGGGGTGGCCTGCCGCCGGAATCGTTTCTGGTGAAGGTTGATCCGCTTCTCGCCGGTGTGCGCGACACGCTTCAGGGCGACTATTGCACCTCCGACCACATCGCCGGTTATCTGGACGAAGGATGGGCCGCTGAACTCGGGCTGCGCGCAGGCATTCCTGTCCCTGTGGGCGCCTTTGACGCGCACTGGGACGCACTGGGTTCGGGCATTCGCGAGGGCGACGTAGTCAACGTCGTCGGCACTTCCACCTGCATCATCGCCATGTCCAGCCGCACGCAGCTCGTGCCTGGCGTGTGCGGCGTGGTGCCCGGCAGCGTGCATCCGCGCTACACCGGGATCGAGGCCGGCCTTTCCGCTACCGGCGACATCTTTGAAGCCATCGCCCGTCGCGCGGGAACCACCGTTGCGACGCTGTCGGAAGGACTGGAGCGGTATCGGGCCGGACAAACCGGTCTGCTTCGCCTCACCTGGGATAACGGCGACCGCACCGTGCTCGTGAATCCCGAACTCGGCGGCGTCACGCTCGGCTGGAACCTGGTGCATACCGCGCAGGACGAGCTCTTCGCCGCCATCGAGGGCACGGCCTTTCATACCCGGGTCATTCTGGAGCGCATGGCCGAGCATGGCGTTCCCGTAGAACGCGTCATCAATGCCGGCGGAGTGCCTCAGCGCAATGCCGTTCTGAATCAGGTCTATGCCAACGTCCTGAACAAGCCGGTGCTGGTGCCGGACGGCGTCCCCACCAGCCTGGGTTCGGGCATCATGGCCATGCTGGCCACCGGAGCCTTCCCGTCCATCGAAGCCGCGCAGGCCGCTCTGTGTCTGCCCAACCGCACCATCCAGCCGGATCCCGCCGCGGCTGCTGTTTACGACCGGCTCTTTCCGTTGTGGCGAGAGCTTTATTTCATCCTGGGAACGCCGAATGCTCCTGTAGCCGCTCTGGGGGCTGTTTTGCCGGAACTGCGCCGGATCGCGCGAGAATAGTGACCGGATCCGAACTCAGAAGGAAAAACCAGCCTGCCTGACGGTACTCTTCCAAACTTTCGCGTTATGCGACAATTCACCGGCTTCGTCCGTCCCTTATCCATTCGTCTCGTCCGTGGCCATCCAGCCGCGGTACTTCCGGGGCGGTTTACGTCCACAGGAGGGATCAGCGGCGGTGATAAACTTCAGATTTGACGCGGCTTTTCATCTTTGGCCGACTCGGTGTGCAGATCCTCTGCGCGCCTCCGCGGCGGTCACTCTGAATCTTTGAATGACAAGACCCAAATGACTCCTGACCTTTCCACATCTGCTGCTCCGCCAGATCATCAACTGCCTCCCTCTGTTCCCGAAACACCGCGGCGAAAGCGCCGCTGGTGGATCTGGCTGGTGATCCTGATCCTCTTCGGCCTGCTCTTCTACTGGATCTATACCTACCGCAGTGCGCAGACGGCAGCGGTGGGCGGACGGCGCGGCTTCACGGGCCCGGTACCCATTATTCCGGCTACGGCCACGCGCGGCAGCCTCGGCGTCTATTTGCCGGCCATCGGCACCGTCACTCCGGTTTACACCGATTCCATCAACGCCGAGGTCACCGGAGTGATCCAGGCCGTGCACTATCGCGAAGGGCAGTACGTGCGCAAGGGCGATCCGCTCATCGACATTGATCCATCTCCGTACGCTGCCCAGTTGACGGAGGCGGAGGGCGCTCTGCAGCGTGATCAGGCCCTGCTGGCTGAGGCGAAGATGGATCTCGCCCGCTATCAACTCGCCTGGTCGAAAAACGCAATTCCGCGCCAGACGCTCGATGATCAGGAGAAGGTGGTGCTGCAGGACGAGGGCACAGTGAAGAACGACGAGGGCGTGGTGCAGTATGACAAGGTCGAGGTGGGATTCTGCCACATCACCTCGCCCATCACCGGTCGCGTCGGTCTGCGTCTGGTGGACCCCGGCAATCTGATTACCGCGAATTCCAGCACCACGCTGGTGGTGGTCACCCAGATGCAGCCCATCACTGTCATCTTCACGGTAGCCGAAGGCGATCTGTCCCAGGTGCTCGATCAGATGCGCCAGGGAAAACAGTTGCAGGTCCAGGCCTGGGACAGCAACAACGCGCACGAATTAGGCGTGGGCAGGCTGATCAGCACCAGCAACCTCATCAACACAACCACGGGCACGCTGCAACTGCGGGCCGAATTCCCGAACGCGAATGGCATGCTGTTTCCCAACGAGTTCGTGAATACGCGCCTGCTGGTGACCACGCTCCAGAACCAGACGCTCGTCCCCTCATCAGCCATCCAGCACAATGGCGATACCGCGTTCGTGTATGTCGTCAAGTCCGGTCCCGGAACCCAGCAGGGCCCCCCGCAGGCCGGCAGCGCGAATCCAGCGCCGGCCGCAGGCCCATCCAAATCGAAGGCGCCCATGTATCACGTGGTCATGACCACGGTCAAAGCCGGGGTTACCGACAATGGCATGACCGGCGTTCAGGGGATTCAGCCGGGCGATATCGTTGCGGACAGCGGATTTGAAAAGCTGGTTGATGGTTCCACCGCCACCCTCTCGAATACGAAGCTGAATATCCGCCAGACCAGCATCTCCGGGGAGAGCGAAGCTCCGTGAGTCCATCCCGCCCATTTATCCTGCGGCCGGTCGCCACGTCTCTGCTCATGGCGGCCATCCTGCTGGCGGGCATTGTTGCCTATACGCAGTTGCCGATCTCGGCGCTGCCCGAGGTCGATTATCCGACCATCCAGGTGCTCACCTTCTATCCCGGGGCCAACCCGAACGTCACTGCGACGACCATCACTGCGCCGCTGGAGCGGCAATTCGGCGAAATGCCGGGTCTGAGTCAAATGACGTCCACCAGCGCAAGCGGCGTCTCCATCATCGTCCTGCAGTTCGACCTCGCTCTTTCTATCGACGTCGCAGAGCAGGAGGTCCAGTCCGCGATCAACAACGCGCAGTCCTTCCTGCCTTCCGACCTGCCGGTGCCGCCGGTGTACAGCAAGACGAATCCGGCGGACGCGCCAATTCTCACCCTGGCGATCACCTCGAATACCATGCCGCTCTCCCAGGTCGAAGACCTGGTGGACACGCGCCTCGCCCCCAAGCTTTCTCAGATCAACGGCGTCGGCCTGGTCAGTCTCAGCGGCGGACAAAAGCCTGCCGTGCGCATTCAGGCCAATCCAGCAGAACTCGCCTCCTACGGCCTCACTCTGGAAAACCTGCGCAGTGCGCTGGTGCAGGCCAGCGCGAACTCCGCCGAGGGCAACTTCGACGGTCCCCGCCAGGACTATCAGATCGACTCCAACGATCAGATCACCAGCGCCGACCAGTACAGGGACGTGCTCGTCGCTTATCAGAATGGCGCACCCATCTTTGTGAAGGACGTCGCCAACGTCGTGAACGGCGTTGAGAACAGCGAAGAAGCCGCGTGGATGGGCCAGACATCTGCGGGGAAGAAGCCGCCCGCCATCACACCGGCCATCATTCTGAACATCCAGCGCCAGCCCGGCGCCAACACCATCACTGTCGTCAGGAGCATCCGGAAGGTTCTGCCCACCCTGGAAGTGGACCTGCCCGCTTCGGTCCGGATCCACACCATGACCGACATGACGACCTCCATTCAGGCATCAGTCAACGATGTGGAATTCGAACTGCTGCTCACCGTGGGCCTGGTGGTGCTGGTCATCTTCCTGTTCCTGCGCAGCCTCTACGCGACCATCATTCCCTTCGTCGCCGTGCCTCTGTCGATTGTTGGCACCTTTGCGGTGATGTATCTGCTCGGCTAC
>JASHRH010000071.1 GCA_030037475.1 Acidobacteriaceae bacterium | reverse complement strand
AGTGGATTGAAATCGGCGAGCGCTCGAATATCCAGGACAATTGCACGCTCCACGCCGACCCCGGATTTCCGCTCACGGTGGGACGCGGGTGCACGATCGGCCACAACGCCGTTCTTCACGGCTGTTCGATCGGCAGGAACACTCTCATCGGCATGGGCGCGATCGTGCTCAACGGCGCGCAAATAGGCGACAATTGCGTCGTCGGCGCCGGCGCCGTGGTCGGCGAAAGGAAGCTCGTTGCCGACAATACCGTTGTCGTCGGCGCCCCGGCGCGCAAAATCCGCGACGTCGATGAGGCGGCGGTCAAGTTGAATGAGCGATCGGCGGAAATATACTTCAACCTGTGGCAGCTCTACGCATCCACATTGAAGCGCCTGCCGTAGATCGCGTTGCAGTTTTGTTCTGAAGTGGCGGAGAGGGAGTCCGCCTAACCATTATCCACCGTTGTCTCTCCCTGTCCAGCGTCATCTTCGGAAACCCTTAATTATAGGGCATTTTTCACACTTTTTGTCTTCCGCCGTCTGTCTTCGTCCGCTACAATCCAGCGCAAATGCTAGGGCACGTGCTAGGGCACGCGCTGGGAAAATCGAAGCTGGCCATGGCGCGGGAAATCAATCGACTGAAAGCGCGCTCAGTAGCGACAATCAAGGAATACGGACGGCACGCTGACGGTGGCGGCCTCTATCTGTCGATATCGAAGCCGCCAAAAGGCAAAGCCGTTTCACCGAAGGCGTCAGGAGCCGCAAAGGGCGGCCATCGGTGGGTTTTCCTGTACCGATGGCATGGCAAGCCCACCGAGATCGGCTTCGGCTCTGCGCGCGACGTATCGCTGGCGCAAGCCCGCGAACTCGCGGCCGAGGCTCGCCGCAAACTGACGGCCCGAATCAACCCGAAAGACGTCAGGAAGCCCACAAAGGGCGCCACGTTTGGCGAATGCGCTGATCGGCTGATCGAGAGCATGCAATCGTCCTGGCGCAACGCCAAGCACCGCGCGCAGTGGACCATGACGCTCAAGGTCTATGCCGCGCCACTCCGCCGGCTGCCGGTCGATGCGATCGGGACTGACGATGTGCTTGGGGTATTGAAGCCGCTGTGGAGCAAGAAGCACGAAACAGCGTCGCGTCTCCGTGGCCGGATCGAGCGCGTTCTTGACGCGGCCAAGGCGCAAGGGCTGCGCAGCGGCGAGAATCCGGCGCGGTGGCGCGGCCATCTCAATCAGCTCCTACCGAAGCGTCAGCGGGTCGCCCGCGGTCACCATGCAGCTATGCCTTACGCCGAGGTGCCGATGTTCATGGTCGATCTTCAAGCGCGCGCGGCGACTGCAGCCGCGGCGCTGGAATTCACCGTCCTGACGTCCGCCCGGTCGGGGGAGACGCTGTTGGCGAAGAAAAAGGAGTTTGACGTCGATCGCGCGGTGTGGGTGGTGCCGGCAGAGCGGATGAAAGCGGGACGAGAGCACCGCGTGCCGTTGTCTCGTCGGGCACTCAAGATCGTGAAACAGGCGATGGCTGACTACCCCGACAGCGACTTCTTGTTCCCAGGTCAGAAGCCTGGACGGCCGCTCTCTGCGATGGCGCTCGAAATGATGCTCCGTCGCATGAAGATCGAGGACGCAACGGTGCACGGCTTCCGTTCGAGCTTCCGCGATTGGGCGTCGGAATGCACCAACTTCACCAACGAGGTCTGCGAGGCGGCGCTTGCTCATGTGATCGAGGATAAGGCCGAAGCGGCCTATCGACGCGGCGACCTGTTCGAGAAACGGCGTAAGCTGATGGAAGCGTGGGCGGTCTATTGTTCGGCGCCGAAGGCCGGCAAGGTCGTGGCGTTCCGGCGGTAGTGCTTGGGAGCCAATGAAGCGCGATCATCTCGTTGTCGTCGCATGCGAGCTGTTGATGTGCAGCTCGGTCACCTCTGCCTGACCCACCGTCAAAGCCGCAGCCGAGCCGATCCGCCAGCTCGGCGAAGCGCTCCGGGGTCGCGCACGATCTGGTCGATACCGTACCGTCGTTCATGGCTCATCGCCCATCTTTGCCAAATCTTAAGATAGCGCTATAGTTTAGACGAAAGCGAGCGGGGGAAAGCTCGCAATGGAGCAGTTTGCATTTGCTTATTCAGTAATTGAGCGCATCGAGCGTGCGAAGACGACGCCGGCGGTGTTGACCGAAGTCGCGCACGCCGCTCGTCATTTTGGCCTCGAACATTTTATCGTCGCCGGCGTACCGGAGCCTGGCAAACACCTTGAACCATATGTACTGATGAATCACTGGCCGCATGGCTGGTACGAACGTTACAACAATCGTGATTATCTGCATGTGGACCCGGTCATCAAAAAGCTGCGGACCACTACCTTACCTATAAAATGGACGGATGCTGCTTACGATCCGAGTTTGGATAAGAGCGGCCATGCCGTAATGATGGAGGCTCGGGAATTTTCGCTGAAAAATGGCTTATCCGTTCCGATCTTTACCTTGTCAGGGGATCAAGCTGCCGTCTCGTTCGGAGGTCCCTATTTCGAAATCAGCGACGCCGATCAAAAGGCGTTGCATCTCATCGCAATCTACGCGCACAACAAAGCATGTAGCCTTCTGGCTCGGTCTACTGTATCGAAAACTCCAAAGTTGTCCAGGCGCGAGACTGAGATCCTTGAATGGATAGCCGCCGGTCTTCCCTCTCACGATATCGCCGATAGATTGCATATTGCCTATACGACTGTTGAGACCCACATTCAGCGAGCATGTCGAAAGTTGGATGCGTCCTGCAGAACCCAAGCTGTAGCAGAAGCTATCCGAGCGGGTCTCATTCTATAGAAAAATTTTGGGGCGTGTCCTGGTTTTCCAGGACACCACATTTTCTCAGCACTACTCATGCTTCCCCTGTCGTGTTCACCAGCACCATGGGGAAGTTCAATGATCGAGATCTTCGAAGGCGTCCGGCCCGGTGAAAATCGGCTGCTGGACGAGGCGATGCGCTTGCGGCATCGAGTATTTGTGGAGGAGAAGGGCTGGGAAGGCCTGCGCCGCAAGGACGGCCGGGATATCGACCAGTTCGACACTCCTGCCACCGTTCATCACCTCGCAATCGTCGATGGGGAAGTAGCAGGGTATCAGCGCTTCAATGCGACGACCGGTCCGCATCTGTTGGCCGACGTCCATCAGCAACTATGCGATAGCCCCTCGCCACGACGACCGGAGATCTGGGAATGGTCACGCTATTGCGTGGCACGAAAATTCAAGCGTGATGGACTGTATTGTGACGTAGCCTCGACTCTCCTTATCGCCGCACTGGAATGGGGCGAACCCCTTGGGATCCGCCAGTTTGTCCTAGAATTTCATCCCATTTGGATCACGCGATTTATCGAGCTCGGTTTCAATGTGCGGCCGCTCGGGTTGCCACAAGAGTTTGATGGCGAACCGACAGTTGCAGTATCGCTCGGCTACGACGAGACAACATATCAGCGGATGCTGGAAATACGCGGCATTCATGCTCCCGTCCTGAACATTAATCGCCGAGCAATTCTGCATTCGGACGCGGCATTAAACTAGAACCAGACGCAGCCATTTCGAGGATCACAACGATTAATGGGGGTCATTCATGGGCGATACACAGCTAATGAAACTTCTACGCGCAACAGAGACAATGGCGAATCAGGCATCCAGTCTCGGCCTGCCGCTAACGACTTATCTGTTGCAGATTGCGTGCCTCTCGGTCGTTGCGGAACTGTATGGCGTCAAAAAAACGCACAGAGAGCCCCGCTCAGTCCGACGGAACGAATTGGCGGAGCTCAAGTCTTTGGGAGGAGACATCCAGGTGGAGAACGTTATGGGGTCGCACTGTGGCCTCAGAATTTCAAGTGTGTTGCCAGCGCGGAGAGTGCCGGCAATGCGACGCCGACAGCCGTGATAGCCGGAGTGCATCGGGCGTTCTTGAAACCGACAAATTCGAGTCGTCCGGCCGGCTCTTTTTGCCGGGGATGCCTTGTGCAGCCGAGGCGGGAGAAATGGATCGATCGCGCATCACACCGCTTCCGCATATCGCTGCGGGGACGCCATGAGCGACGGCACCACGAATTTCTTCGTCTTGGCGTTGTAGACCGCGTCGGCCGGCAGCGGCCCGAGGCACTTGTGCATGCCGAGCAGACGGTCGCACGGGATCACGAACTGGCGGTGCGGGTTGATCTGCTCCACGATGATCACGGCCCGGACGTTGCTGTTGGGGTGATCCCGGTAGGGGAATTTCACCCAGTGCGGCACGTCCATGACCAGGCGCTTGATCAGCGCGGGATGCTCGCCCGCCGCCACGAATTCGGGCTTGACCCAGATGATAACCAGGTCGCCGGCGTTGAGCTTGCCGTTCTTTT